>JAXDIC010000220.1:0-12460 GCA_034664185.1 Thermoleophilaceae bacterium | reverse complement strand
GGCTCGAGCGCTGGCGGCTCGACCGCCGAGACCGTGACGGGGGGCGTCGCGGGCGCGCTGTCCTCGGGTGCCGCGGTCGGTGGCGATATCGCCACGTCGGGCGCCGGCACCGCACGCACCTCGCTGGCCAGCTGCTCGGCGCTCTCGCCAAGCGCGTCGGCCATCTCCTGAAGCTGCCTGCGGACCTCCTCGGCGCGATCGAGCCGCGAGACGATCGTCTCGGCACGCTCGACCACCGCGTCGCTGAGCTCGGAGATCCGCCTCACCCGCTCCGCGAGGAACGCGTCAGCGTCGGCCTTGGCGTCCTCGACTATCCGTCGCGCCTCCTCCTCGGCCACGCGACGCCGCACCTGGGCCGTCTGCTCGGCCTCGTGGCGCACCGCGTTCGCGGCCGCCTCGGCCGCGCTGATGATCGACCGGACGCGCTCGCCTACCTCCGACGCAAGCTCATGCCCGCCTGACGACAGGGATTCCTGATCGCGCTCGTCCACCGTGTCCGCCTCCTCTGCGCTTCCTTGCGCACGGTCAACCGTACCACCGGAACCGGTGATTCCGAAGCGCTGAAGCTCCCTGGGCGTGATCTTGCCCCGGAATCCGGCCCAGCGCCTCGGGTTGTCGGTCACCCGTCCGGGTTGTGCGCCGGCTCGCCATCGGCGGGGGGAGACCCGGCGGTCTGGTCGGCCCCTCCCGGCCGACGGGGGATCAGTACGGCGCGCTTGAACGTGGCAACCAGCGTGCCGTCCTGCTTGTAGGCATCCGTCTTCACGCGGACGACGCCGCGGTCCGGCTTCGAGTTCGAGGGCCGCACCTCCAGCACCTCGCTCTCCACGAACAGCGTGTCGCCGTGGAACACCGGCGCTGGATGGGAGAGCTCCTCGGTGGCCAGGTTCGCGATCGCCTTACCGGACACGTCGCCCACCGACATGCCGAGCATGATCGAGTAGACGAGCGGCCCCACCACCACGTTGCGGCCGTGCTGGGACTGCGCCGCGTACACGTCGTTCAGGTGCAGCGGGTGGTGGTTCATGGTGAGCAGGCAGAACAGGTGGTCGTCGGCCTCGGTGATGGTCTTGGCTGGCCAGTGCTTGTACACCGCGCCCACCTCGAAGTCCTCGAGGTAGCGGCCATACGGGCGAGCTCCGGAGGCCTCTCGGGAGGCCTGGTCCGTCTGGAGCTCGTGGGTCGCGGAATCGCTCATTCGGTCCTCTGGTCGCTTGTGAGACGGTGCGGAGGCCAGTCCGGTTGACGTCTGAGCCAACGAGCGAAGATGTTAACTGTCGATACATTTCGCCGCCCCTGGATGGGCGCCTGCCCGGCGCCTCGATCCATTAGGAGAGTCTCATCTTGCGAAATCCCCGCGATTTTCTGAAACCGCTCGCGATCGGCGCTCCGGATCCCGTTCGGGAGATACCGGTCAAGCCCTCGCGGATGATCCACTTCTTCGATGCCAGCAACGAGAAGATGGCGGCCAAGGTGCCCGACATGGCCAAGCAGGCGGACATCCTGCTCGGCAACCTCGAGGACGCCATTGCCGCCGACAAGAAGGAGGCCGCGCGCGAGGGCCTGATCCGCGTCGCGAAGGAGGTCGACTTCGGCGACACCGCGCTCTGGACGCGCGTGAACAGCCTCGAGAGCCCGTGGGTGCTCGACGACATCACCCAGCTCGTCACCGAGATCGGGGACAAGCTCGAGGTGGTCATGGTGCCCAAGGTCGAGGGCGCCTGGGACATCCACTACGTCGACCGGCTGCTCGCGCAGCTCGAGGCCAAGGCCGGCCTCGATCGGCCGCTCCTGATCCACGCCATCCTCGAGACGTCGGTCGGAGTGGTGAACCTCGAGGAGATCGCCACCGCCAGCCCGCGCATGCAGGGCATGAGCTTCGGCCCGGCCGACCTGGCGGCGTTCCGGCGCATGAAGACCACGCGCGTCGGCGGCGGGCACCCCGCCTACCGGGTTGTCGAGGACCCGGATCCGAACGACCCGGACGCGCCGCGCGCGACCGCGCAGCAGGACCCGTGGCACTACTCGATCGCGCGCATGGTGGACGCGTGCACCTCGGCGGGGATCCTGCCGTTCTACGGCCCCTACGGAGACATCAAGGACACCCTCGGCTGCGAGACCCAGTTCCGCGCGGCCTTCCTGCTGGGCTGCGTGGGCGCGTGGTCGCTCCACCCGGTCCAGATCGAGATCGCCAAGAAGGTCTTCTCGCCGCCCCCGGAAGAGGTGATGTTCGCGAAGAAGGTGCTGGAGGCGATCCCGGACGGGCGCGGCGTGCACATGATCGACGGCAAGATGCAGGACGACGCGACCTGGAAGCAATGCAAGGTGATGGTCGACCTGGCGACGATGCTCGCCAAGAAGGATCCGGAGCTGGCGAAGGCCTACGAGCTGTAGGCGCCCGGCGCGCCGGGTGCCCGACTTTCGCAACACTGGTTCGCGTGTCTGGACGGATCCGGGCGGCAGGGGCACTGACGGCCATCCTGGCGGGACTCGCGGGGAGCGTGCCCGCGCGGGCGCGTAAGCCGCCGCTGCCCAACCTGCGCGAGCTGTCGGTCACCGTGCAGGTGTCCCAGGTCGACGCGGGAGGCTCGTTCAGGGCGCGGGACACCGCGAAGGACTCCTCGCGCCGCAAGGCCGGCAAGTCGGTGGTGGGCTTCTACCTCTCCCGCGATGCGATCCGCGACCCCGACGACATCCACCTCGCGGCGTCCCGGCGCGTGCCGCGCCTGCGACCGAACCGGTCGTCTCGAGGCGACACCACGATCCGAATCCCCTCCAGCGTGGCCGTCGGCTCGTACCGCCTGATCGCCTGCGCCGACGACCTGAACCGGATCCACGAGAGCAGGGAGCGCGACAACTGCGCGGCCACCGCGAGCCCGATCGCGGTGAAGACGCCAACGGCCACGCTGCTGGCCGCGGGCGACGTGGCGGACTGCTCGCTGGCGGACGACGCCGCCACAGCCAGCGTGCTCGCGTCGCGGACCGGAGCGGTGGCCATGCTGGGCGACGGCGCCTACCCGCACGGATCCTCAGGCGACTATGCGAGCTGCTACGGCCCCACCTGGGGCCGGGTCAAGGCACGTACGCGACCCGTTCCGGGGGACCACGACTACGAGACCCCGGGCGCGACGGGCTACTTCGGCTACTTCGGCGCCGCCGCCGGCCAGCCGGGACAGGGCTGGTACAGCTACGACCTGGGTGCCTGGCACGTGATCGCGCTCAACAGCATCTGCTCCGATATCGGCGGCTGCGGGCCCGGCTCGGCCCAGATCCAGTGGCTGCAGGACGACCTGGCGGCCCATCCGGCCCAGTGCACCCTCGCCTACTGGCACGCGCCCAAGTACAGCGCCGGCAGCGTGGGCGGCAGCGGTGCCATGGACACGGCGTGGGACGTGCTGAGCTCCGCCGGCGCCGAGCTGGTGCTGAACGGCAACGACCACGACTACGAGCGCTTTCCCGAGCTGGGCGCCAGCGGCCAGCCCAGCACGCCGGGAATGCGCGAGTTCGTGGTGGGCACCGCGGGAGCGAAGCTCCACGCGTTCAAGTCGGCGCAGCCGGCCGCCGAGGCCCGCGACGCGACCACCCACGGCGTCCTCAAGCTGACCCTGCGCGGCGACGGCTACGACTGGCGCTTCCTGCCCGCGTCGGGCGGCTCGTTCACCGACGCCGGCAGCGGCAACTGCCACTGACCGCGCGCCCCAGGCGCGGGCGCCCGCCACGGCGCGGTCGATAGGGTTCCCGCCCGCCGATGCGCTTCTACGAGTACGAGTCGCGGCGAATCCTGGCCCGGGAGGGCATCCCCCTCTCCAAGCACGGGTTCGCCACCAGCGCCGAGCAGGCCAAGCAGATCGCCGCCGACATCGGCGGACCACTGGTGATCAAGTCCCAGGTGCTGACCGGCGGACGGATGAAGGCCGGCGGCGTGAAGTTCGCCGACACCCCCGAGGAGGCCGAGGCGCACGCCCGCGAGATCCTCCAGCTCGAGATCAACGGCCACATGCCGCGCGGCGTGCTGGTCGACTCCAGGGCGCCGATCAAGCAGGAGTACTACGCCGGCGTGATCTACGACGGGGTGCGCAAGCTGCCCACGTTCGTCTTCTCCGACATGGGTGGGATCGACATCGAGGAGGTCGCGGAGACCAACCCCGAGCGGATCGGCCGCGGCCACTTCTCCACGATCCTCCCGTTGATGGACTTCCGGGCCAAGGACGCCATCGCGTCGATCGGCATCACCGGGTCCGAGCTGAACCGCCTCACGCCGATCCTCTCCCGCCTGGCCGCGCTGTTCCTCAAGTACGACATGACGCTGGCGGAGATCAACCCGCTGGCCCAGCTCGAGGACGGCACCTTCGTCGCGGTCGACGCCCACATGGACATGGAGAACGAGGGCCGTCCGCGTCAGAAGGCGCTCCTGGAGGAGCTCGGCGTGAGCGACGAGGAGACGCGCGAGGCGCGCGAGCCGACCGAGTTCGAGATCAAGGGCGAGCAGATCGACTCCGTCGACCACCGCGGCGTGGCCGGCAACGTGACCGAGTTCGACGGCAATCTCGGCCTGGTGATCGGCGCCGGCGGTGGGTCGCTCACGCTGTTCGACGCCGTGCGCCGCCACGGCGGCAAGCCCGCCAACTACTGCGAGATCGGCGGCAACCCCAGCGTCTCGAAGGCCGCCAACCTGACCAAGCTGGTCCTCGAGAAGCCGGGCGTGGACAAGATCGCCGTGATGATGAGCATCGTCTCCAACACCCGTGTCGACATCGTCGCGCGCGGCGTGATCAAGGCCTGCCTGGAGCTGGGGTACGACCCCGCCGAGAAGATCGCCGTCTTCCGGATCCCGGGCGCCTGGGAGGAGGAGGGCTTCAAGATCCTCGAGAAGTACGGCGTGGAGTACTTCGACCGCTCCGTGTCGATGCACGAGGCCGCGCGCCGTGCCGTCGAGAAGGTGGGAGCCCCGGCATGAGCGGCCACCACCTGATCGACGAGGACACGACCTTCATCGTGCAGGGCATCACCGGGCGCGAGGCCGTGAACCTGACGCGCGAGTGCCTGGACTACGGTTCGAAGATCGTGGGCGGGGTCACCCCGGGGCGCCGCGGCCGCGAGGTGCACGGCGTGCCGGTGTTCGACTCGGTGGCGCAGCTGGTGCGCGAGGTGGGCACGGTGCCCGACGGCTCGGTGGTCACCGTCCCCCCCGCGTTCACGCGCGACGCCGTATTCGAGGCGATCGAGTCCGGCGTCAAGCTGATCGTGATCGTCACCGAGCGCATCCCGCGCCAGGACGTGGCCCAGATGGTCGAGCTGGCCGCGCTGCGCGGCGCGCGCATCATCGGCCCCAACTGCCTCGGGATCATCCGACCGGGCGTGGCCAAGATGGGCGGCATTGGCGGCCCGGCCAAGGACGCCCGGAAGGCCTACATGCCCGGATCGATCGGCGTGATGTCGCGCAGCGGCGGCATGACAACCGAGATCTCGTCCACGCTCAGCGCGGCCGGCCTGGGCGTATCCACCGCGATCTCGATCGGCGGCGACGCGATCATCGGATCGAGCTACGCCGAGCTGATCCCGCTCTTCGAGGCCGACGAGCAGACCGAGGGCATCGTCATCTACTCCGAGCCGGGCGGGCGAATGGAGGCCGAGCTGGCGCGCTGGGTGACCGAGAACGAGTCGCGGCTGCCGATCGTCGCGTTCATGGCCGGCCGCTTCATGGACGAGATGCCGGGCATGAGCTTCGGCCACGCCGGCACGATCGTCGAGGGCAAGGCCGACACCGCCGCGGAGAAGATCGAGCGGCTGGGGGCCGCGGGCATCACCGTGGCGGAGGAGATCTCCGAGATCCCCGAGCTCATGCGCGAGAAGCTCGGGAAGGTCGCGGCCTAGATGTCGGGCGTGTTCATCGACGTCGAGCTCGACGACTCGATCCGCGACGACCCGGAGCTGGCGAAGAAGCTCGAGGAGGCCTGCCCGGTGGACATCTTCGCGGCGAGCGGCGGGCGCGTGGAGGTGGTCGAGCAGAACCTCGATGAGTGCGTGCTGTGCGAGCTGTGCATCAAGGCCGCGCCCCCCGGGACCGTGCGCGTGCGCAAGCTGTACGACGGAACCGTGCTGGAGGCATAGCGCTGGTGGCGGGGCTCCCGCCAGCCGTCCTGCTCGGGGGCGAGGCGATCGCCGTGTCCGCGTGCCGCAGCCTGGGCGAGTCGGGCGTGCGCGTGCACGCGCTGGGCGACCGGCGCGACCCGGTGCGCCGCTCGCGCTGGTGCGGCGAGTTCGTGGCCGTCGGGTCCAAGGAGGGCGCCGTGGAGCGCTACCTGGAGTGGCTGGAGACCCGCGGCCCGCGCGGCGCCGCGATCCTGCCCTGCGACGACTACGGCGTGGAGATGATCGCGCGCAACCGGGCGCGCCTCGAGGACTGGGGCTACCTGCCCGTCGAGGGCGACGACGAGGTGATGCTGGCGATGCTGGACAAGGAGCGCACCTACGAGATGGCGCGGAAGGTGGGCGTGGCCACACCGCGCACCGCCACCGTCCGCACGGCACAGGAGGCGCGGACCGCGGCGCGCGACTTCGAGCTGCCGGTGGGCCTCAAGCCGCTGCAGTCGCACCTGTTCGCGGAGCACTTCCCCCACAAGCTGATCCTGGCCCACGACGGCGCCGAGCTGGAGGAGGTCTCCTCGTGGGCGTTCGGCCCCGGCGTGCCGATGCTGATGACCGAGGTGGTCCCGGGGCCCGAAACGGCCATCTGCACGCACTTCACCTACCTCGACGACGCGGGCGAGCCGCTCTTCAACTACACCAAGTCGAAGATCCGCCAGTGGCCCAAGCGCTCGGGGCTCACCTGCTACCAGGTGAGCGACTGGCAGCCGGAGGTCGTTGACGTCGGCCTGCGGCTGGTCCAGGGCATCGGCCTGCGCGGGGTGGCGGTGCCCGAGTTCAAGCGCGATCCGCGCGACGGCGCGTGGAAGCTGATCGAGGTCAACCACCGCTTCACCGGCTCCCTTGACCTGACCCGCCACTGCGGGATCGACATGGCCCTGATCGCGTACGACCGGCTGGCGGGCCGCCCGGTGCGCGCGCCGTCGAGCTACCGGGTGGGCGTGACGCAGTGGAACCCGATCGAGGACGTCCGGGCCCTCCTGGACTATCGCCGTGACGGCGAGCTGACCGTGCCGCAGTGGGTGCGCAGCGTGGCCCGCCGCCAGCACTTTCCGATGATGCGGCTCGACGACCCCATGCCCACGGTGGCCAGCCTCGGGACCAAGCTCGGCCGGGCCGCGCGCAAGCTCGCCAGCGCGGGCTGACCGTGGCGGACTCCCCCGCGCCCGCCGGCCGCCCCACGGGAGCCGCCCGGAACACGCTCTACGCGTTCCTCACGCAGATGATCACGGCCGCGTTCACGGCGGCCCTCACGATCTTCCTGGTGCGCAAGCTCGGTCCGCGCGAGTTCGGCATCCTCGCGCTGGCCGTGAGCGTGGGCGGCCTGCTCTTCCTGCCGTCGGACTTCGGAATCTCGGGATCCACGGCGCGCTTCATCGCCGAGCGGCGGGGCGACCGGGCCGGGATCGCCGCCCTCATGTCGGACGCCCTGCGCCTGAAGCTGATGATCAGTGGAACGCTCAGCGCCGCGCTGGTCGCGTTCGCCGGCCCGATCGCGTCCGCCTACGGACAGCCGTCGCTGACCTGGCCGATCCGCTGGGTGGCCATCGCGGTGCTCGGCCAGAGCCTGGTCGCGTTCTACCGCTACGCGTTCGTGGCCCAGCACGAGGCCTCCGTGGGCTTCAGGATCGTGTTCTGCGAGTCGGCCGTCGAGGCCGGGGCCAGCATCGCGCTCGTCCTGCTGGCGGGCGGGGCGTCCAGCGCCGCGGCGGGCCGGGCGGTGGGCTATGCGGCGGGCACGGTCGCCGCCATCGCGATCACGCTCAGGGTGCTGGGCCGCCAGGCCTTCCGGCGAGTCCACGGCCTGCGCGAGGCGCGGCGCAAGCTGGCCCGCTACGCCGGCGCCCTGTTCGTCATCGACGCCGCGTTCACCGCCAGCGTGCAGTCCACGCCGCTCCTGATCGGAGCCTTCCTCGGACCCACGTCCGTCGGGCTCTACCAGGCGCCGGCGCGGCTCCTGGTCTTCCTCCAGTACCCCGGCATCTCCGTGGCCAACGGGGTCTCGCCGGGCCTCGCGCGGAGGGAGGGCCACGCCCCGGCGGTGCGGCCGTTCCTGCTCTCGCTGCGCTACCTGATCGTGTTCCAGGCGCTGCTGGTGGCCCCCGTCCTCGTCTGGGCCGAGCCGATCACGCACCTCCTGCTGGGAGCGGGCTACGGGCGCTCCGCGGACGTGCTCCGCGCGCTGACGCCGTACGTGTACATGTCGGGCCTGGCCGCGCTCGTGGCCGGCGCGGTCAACTACCTCGGCGAGGCCAGGCGGCGGGTGCCATACGCCATCGGCGACGTCGTGGTGGGCACGGCGCTCACGGTGGCTGCGCTGCCCACCATCGGCTTGCTCGGCGCCGCCTACATCGCCGACGTCTTCTCGGTCGTGTACGTCTCGTTCCACATCTGGATCGCGCGCAAGTTCGTCGACCTGCCGCTGCGGCCGCTCTACCTGGCCGTCGCGCGCGGCCTGCTGGCCGCCGCCGCGATGGCGGGCGTGCTGCTCCTGTTCGGCACGCGACACCTCTCGCCCATCGACTGGATCGCGGGTGGGGCGCTGGGGCTGGCCGCGTTCGCGGCGGTGATCGTGGCGACCGGCGAGGTCACGCTGAGCGAGCTGGCCGCGCTGCCCGCATGGGGACGGCGCCGCTTCGCCCGTTAGCGCGGGGCCTCCTACCATCCCGCCCGAGATGTCCTCTGACGCGCAACGTGACCGGACGGTGCGGGTCGTCGACCCGATTGCCGACCAGCGCTGGGACACATACGTCGACGGCCATCCGGGGTCCGGCGTGTACCACCTCGGGGCGTGGGCCGAGGTGATGCGGCGGACGTACGGCTACCGGCCGCGCTACCTGGCGCTCGAGTCGGGCGGGCGCCTGGCGGGCGTGCTGCCGGCGTTCCTGACGCGCGGCGCGATCGCCGGCAAGCGCCTGCGCGCGCTGCCGCTCCTGCCTGTGGCCGACCCGATCGCGGACGACGCCGCGGGACAGGAGGAGCTGCTGCGCGGCGCGTGCCGCCTGGCGGCCGACGAGGGCGCGCGCATCTTCACGCTGCACGCCCGCGACGACAGCTACGCGGAGCGCATGCCGGAGCTGCGCCGCGCACCCCGCGACCCCACCTGGATCCTGCGGCTGCCACCCTCGCCGGACGAGCTGCGCCCGATGTGGAAGAAGCACTCGCGCAACCTGCATCGCTCGATCGGCAAGGCGGACGCCGCCGGGATCACGGTCCGCGAGGGACGCGGCGAGGGCGACCTCAAGGCCTTCTACGGCCTCTACCTGCGGAACATGCGGCGCCTGCACGCCGTTCCCAAGGCGTATCGCCAGGTGGCGCTGTCGGCCAAGCTGCTCGAGCCGCGCGGCAGCTTCAAACTGTTCGTGGCCGAGTACGACGATCGCGTGGTGGCGGCCATCACGGCGTACCGGGTGCGGGACTATTGCGAGCTCCTGTTCATCGGCACCGACGAGAACTACCTCGACGTGCGACCCAACCACGCCGTCTACCGGCGGGCGATCGAGTGGGCGGCCGAGGAGGGCATGACGCTCGTGGACCTCGGCGGCGCGCCCGCCGAGCACTCGCTCGGCAAGTTCAAGGCGCAGTGGGCCGCCGAGGAGGTGCCGGAGTACCGCTACGACCACGTCGTCGCATCCGCCGGCGAAGGCGCCGAGGGCAGCCGCGCGGACAGCGTGCGCGGCGCGACGGAGGGCCTGGGCGGCAGGCGCCCGCTGGTGGTGGCGGCGTGGAGCCGCATGCCGCTGGCGGCCACCAGGCTTGCCGGGCTGGTGGCCTACCGCTACGCCTGACGCGCGCCGAGAACGGCGCTAGTCCGCCGCCGGCTCGGCGTTGGCCGCGCGGCGCACCAGCTCCATCGTCACGGCCAGGGCGGCGTCCAGGTTGGTGGCGTCGATCACCGGAGCGCCCTGCGCCCGCGCGCGCTCCACCAGGTGGTCCTGGAGCTTGCGGATCTGGTCGAAGCGGCGCAGGTAGCGATCGCCCGGCCGGTCGCCGCCGCGCAGCGAGAAGTGGCCGCGGTGAGCGTCCGCGTCGCCGATCGCGACCACCGCCTCGACCAGCACGCAGCGCGAGCGCGCCTCGGCGCCCAGCGTGCCCGGGACCAGGTGAACGCCCTCGAGCACCATCGACGTGCCCTCGCCCAGCGCGCGGTCCACGATGGCGGATACGCCGGTGCGGACGCTGGCCACCTGGCGCAGGTAGCCGACGATGTCGGGATCCGCGTCGCCCACCTCGGCGGGATCCACGGTGGCGCCGGCCTCGAACGAGGAGTAGTGCACGACGGGCATGAAGTCGTGCGAGAAGAACGCGCGGATGACGTTGCGGATGGCATCCGTGGGCATGACGCGCGTGATGCCCATCCGGCTGGCCAGGAGCGTGGCCAGCGTGGACTTGCCCACCCCGGGAGCGCCCCCGAGCAGGACGATCAGCGGGCGCTCCAGACGATCCAGCCCCTGCCAGTCCAGGAAGCGCCGCGCCGCCTCGTCGCCCTCCTGCTCGCTCAGCACCTCCGCCGCCAGCTGCCGCAGCGCCTCGGTGCCGATCTCGGCATGGCCCAGCTCGTCCAGGCGCCCCTCCAGCACTCGTGCCGCCTGGTAGGCGCGCTCGGGAGCCAGACCGGAGGCCGACATCGACTGGGCCATCAGCCCCTTGGAGTAGGGCACGCCGTGGGTGCCCGTGAGCACGACGGTCTCAGGCATCGTCGTGCAGGCGGAACAGCTCCGCGTCCAGGTCGAAGTCCAGGCCCACCGGGCGATTGCGCACGAAGATGACGCGAGCGCCGTCGCGCTGCGCATGCATGGCCACGGTGTCGATCGCGGCGGCCTTCAGCTCTGTGAGGTACACGTCGCAGGCCGCCGCCCGCGCCCGGTCCAGGTCCGCGTCCAGGAGCGACCGGCGCGCGAGGTTGGTGGACACGACCCGCGGCTCGACGCCCTCGCACGACCGGGCGTTGGTGGTGAAAAGAGCCACGCGGGCGTCGGGCGGGACCGGCTCGGCCGGCTCCGGCCGCAGCTCGCAGCGCCCGATGTTGCCGCGCGTGAGCGCCTCGATCTCGGCCGCCGTTCCGGGGTCGTCGGCCCCCGGCATGAGCAGCGCAAGGTCGGCTCGCATAAGCCGGTAGGGACCCAGCTCCGACAGCGCGGCGTCGGCGTCGCCGACGATGCACACGGTGCGGTCCACGAGCACCGGCGGGATGCACGACCCGGAGCCCTCGAAGACGAGCGCGCCGGCGTCCTGGCTGGCCGCCAGCACCGCGCCCTCCGCCACGTTGGACGCCCACGGCTGGCCGGCCAGCCCCCCGCCCACCCGCCGGCAGCCCACGGCGTCGACACCGGCCAGCACGGCGTCCTCCAGGTAGTCCGACGCCGCGTGAGCGCCGGCGGCCGCTATCGCCAGCAGCTCCTCGAGCCCGGTGCCGGCGGGGGCGAGCTGGGGCTCAGGCGGACCGCCCCGGCCCATCGAGACGATCACCGGTCGCGCGCCGCGACCGTGCAGGAGGCGCGCCCAGTGCCCCGCCACCGCGGTCTTGCCGGTGCGCTTGCCCGTCGCGATCACCGCCAGCTTGGGACCGTCGAAGTCGACCGACGCATACGGCGGCGGCCGCAGGACCATGCCGGGTGCCTCGTACGCCATGCCCAGGTGGAGGGCCAGCGAGGCAAAGCGCAGCTTGCGTCGCGGCGGCACGACCGGCTCGTCGGCCAGGTCCACCACCGCGCCGCCGCTCGCTCGCTCGGCCGCGGCGCGCAGGGCGGCCTCGGGATCGCCGGTCTCCACCGGCCGGCCGTAGTGCTCGACGGCCGCGTCCAGCACGGCGCGACCGGTCTTCTCCTCGCCGCCGCAGAACACGACCGCCGCCAGGCCGCGCTCGCGGTCGATCTCGTCCAGGGCGCTGCGCACCACCGAGGGGTGGTGCTCGCCGTCGATCAGCGCTACGGCGGTCGGGGTCACGCTTTCCATCCTTGCAGCAGGAGCGGAGCGCTCCACGCTTGCTACGACATCCGTCCAGAGCCTTGCGATCGCGCTCCAGGGTCCGTAACCTCCTGGTTCGAAGGGATTCGAAGGTTTGAGTCAGGGAGGACTCACATGTCGCGCACCTCGAGAATCGTCATTGCCTGCGCCTGTGCGGCCCTGTCGCTGATCGCCGGCGCGCCGGCCGCTTCAGCCGCCACCTGTACCGGGACCAGCTCTCCGTACGCGGCCACGATCGCCGGCACGCCGGGGCTGATCGGCTACTGGCGCCTGGGCGAGGCCTCCGGGACCTCGGCGTGCGACAGCTTCGGCTCCAACGCCGGCGTGTACTCCGGCGCGGTCTCCC
>JAXDIC010000210.1:0-8760 GCA_034664185.1 Thermoleophilaceae bacterium | reverse complement strand
CGACCGCCTGGACCACAACCAGGAGCTCTACCAGCTGAGCTACGCCCACCAGGGTGCTGCGGAATCTAGCAGCGGGCGACGCCGCCACAGCGCCCACGCAACTCCAGGCATTCGCCACGGTTTTTGGCGTGATAGCCCACTTAAGAGATAGCGTCAGCCAATGCAGGTACCTCGGGTGCTCGACGCGCCGGTCAGGTCGCGCGTCCGGCCGCGTCTGACGCGCCCCCGGATCCCGCGGCCCCCCACGCCGCTCGTCGCGCTGCTGTTCGCGGTGGCGACCGTGACCTTCGCCTGGGCGCTGTTCGTGCCGCCGGGACAGGTGCCCGACGAGACAGCGCACTACGTCTACACGCAGTCGCTGGCCGAGAACCTGAAACGGCCTCCCGACGTCCCGGACGGGACCCCGCCGTTCCTCTCCCCCGAGGCGCTGTCCGCCTCGGCGTACGCCCAAATCGCCCAGACCACCGGGCGCCCGCAGTTCAAACCGCCGTGGAACCCGAGCGCGCAGAGCCAGTCCAATGCCGCCAGGCGACTGCTCCCCGCGGACCGTGGCAAGTACATCGGCTCCGGGGCTCAGGCGACCGACCCACCGCTGTACCAAGCGTACGAGGCCATCCCGTACGCGCTTGCGGGTGGGACGTTCTTCGACCGGCTGTACGCGATGAGGCTGTGGTCGGCACTGCTGATCCTGGTCACCACGACCGGCGCCTGGCTCCTCGCGGGCGAGCTGCTGGGCGGCGACCGCACGCTCCAGCTGGTGGCCGCGTCGTGCGTGGGGCTCCAGCCGATGGTCACGTTCATGTCCGGCGGCGTGAATCCGGACTCCGGAGCGTTCGCGCTCGCGTCCCTCGTCCTCTGGCTTGGCGTGCGCGTGCTGCGGCGGGGTCCATCGCGCTGGAGCGTCGCGGGCCTGCTGGCCACGCTGCTCGCCGCGGGCCTGGTCAAGACGGCCATGCTGGCGCTGGTGCCGGCCGTGGCGGTGGCGCTTCTCGTCAGCTTCCGTCGATCCCAACAGGCCTCCGGCGCGGGATCCCGGCGCACGCTCGTATGGGCGGCCGGCCTCTGCGGGCTTGGGGTGGCGGGCGGCCTGATCGCCAGCCGCCACGCGCTCCAGAACTTTCCGAGCAACGGCGGCATCCGAGGCTTCGCCAGCTACTTGTGGCAGTTCTACCTGCCGCCCCTGCCGTTCCAGACGGAGTTGCCCCAGCTCGCTTCGTCGGGCGTTTACGAGACGTGGCTGCGTGGGTCGTGGGGCTGGTTCGGATGGCTCGAGGTGCGCTTCCCGAACGCGGCCTACCTCGTGTTCGCCGCGGTGTCGGTGGCCGCGTTCGCAGGGGCGGCCGTGGCGCTCGTGCGGCGACGTGTGCGGACCGATCGCGCGGTCCTCGCGTTCTTCGCGATCGCCCTGGTCAGCCTGCCGCTGGCCCTCCATCTGGCCGAGTACGAGTCGCTGGCCAGGCTCAAGGGAACAATCAACCAGGGCCGCTACCTGCTGCCGCTGCTGCCGATCGCCGGTGTCGCCACCGCCGCCGCGCTGACCAACCTTCACCCGACCCGGCGCGTGGCGGCCGCCGGCCTGGTGATCGGCGCGATGGTCGTCCTCCAACTGTTCGCGCTCGGGCTGGTGGCGGGGAGGTTCTATGTCTAGGCGAGCGGGGCTCGCGATGCTCGTCGCCTGCGTCGCCGCCGGTGTGCTCTCGCTGGCGCTCGTCGCCGGCAGGGACAGGCGCAGCCTGGCGTTCACCCTCGACGTGCCGGCGGCCGACGTCCTCGTCGTCCAGCCCGGCCAGCAGCTCTGCCAGGCGAGGATCGATCGCCAGACGGGGTTCGACACGGTCAGCATCGACTACGGCACGTTCGGGCGGCCTGGCCCGCGGATGGCGATAACCGTCGCCGACTCGAGCACCGGCCGGACGTTGGCCGCGGGGGTCCTCCCGCCCGGGTACGCCGACAACCACCCGGCCCTCACGCGCGTCTCCCCCGCCCTGCCAGCCGGAGCTCCGATCGACGTGTGCGCGCGCAACACCGGCTCCCAGCGAGTCGCCCTCTACGGCGCCCCGGACTGGGCCAACGTCACGAGCACCGGCACCACGGGTCGGCACGGGCGCTACCTCTTCCACGACATCGCGATCACCTTCCTGAGGAGCCATCCGCGCTCGGTCCTCTCCAGCGTCCCGGACATCTTCAGGCGAGCGGCGATCTTCCACCCCGGCTGGGTCGGCGCCTGGACGTTCTGGCTGCTGCTCGCCGCGGTGATGCTCGCCGTGCCGGCGCTGCTGGTCCGCGCGCTTGGAGCGGCGGCGCGTGAGTCGGGCTAGCGGCGCGGCCGGCTAGCGCGAGATCGGCACGGTCTGCGTGGCCACGGCGTCGACCGTCTCGGTCTCCTCTTCCTCAACGTGGTCGCGTCCGCAGACGATCCGGAAGGAGCCGGTGCCCAGGGCGGGATCGCCCTGGATCGGCAGCCCGCGGATGCTGTCCCAGCCCAGCCGCTCGACCTCGAACGGGTTCATCGCGACCGCGACGGCCGGGAACTCGCACGTGGCGTTGTGCTGGTCGATGGCCTTGGAGATGGCCTCGAGGTTCTTTGCCTCCGGGGAGCTCATCGCTAGATCGGCGTCCGCGGGGTCTTGAGGTCCGAGGCGGCGTGGTCGATCGTCTGCCGCAGCCCGTCGCGGAGCTCGACCTGGGGCTCCCAGCCCAGCAGGTCGCGGGCGCGAGTGATGTCCGGCTGACGCACCTGCGGGTCGTCGACCGGCAGGGCCTCGAAGACGATCTCCGAGCGCGACTCGGTGAGCTCGACCACGAGCTTGGCCATCTCGAGCAGGCTCATCTCGTCGGGGTTGCCGATGTTCACGGGCTCGTGCACGCCTGACTCCGCCAGCGACACCAGCCCGCGCACAAGGTCGTCCACGAAGCAGAAGCTGCGTGTCTGCGACCCGTCGCCGAACACGGTCAGCGGCTTGTCGGTGAGCGCCTGCTGGAGGAACGTGGGAATGGCGCGCCCGTCGTTGGGTCGCATGCGCGGGCCGTAGGTGTTGTGCGCCACCACGCCGGTTCCCGCCCAGAAGTTCTCGAGCCCGGGCACCGAGAAGTCGTAGACGAGGCCCGTCGGCTCGATCTCCTCGATCTCCGTGACGGCCGCCCAGACGACGTCGCCTGTGGTTCGCGCATTGAGGCGCTGCGATACGCCACGGTCCCATTCGAGGGGGCTCCATGGATGGACGTTGGCCAGCGTGAGCCGCCAGAACGGGTAGCGCCGCGGTCCCGTCCTCGCCTTGAAGGTGCTCGAGTAGCCGCCGACCGAGGGGACCAGTCCGAAGCGCGCGAACGCCACGATCAGGTCGTCCTTGAGCTCGTCGTGGATGGTCGAGAACTCGTGGCGGACGGCTTCGATCAGCTTGGCGCCCGAGTGCACGCCGTCGCCCTCGCGATAGCCCTCGATGAACCACTTGAGCCGGCTGAGCGGCAGGCCGAGGATCCATCCCGGTATGCGCTTGCGGTTGTCGTCCAGGCCCAAGAAGTCGAAGAGGCGAAGGAGCAGCTTCGAATGGACGAAGATGGCACCCGAACGACCGTCGCTCGGCTTGGCCCTCACGACATGCAGCCCAAAGCTTCGCTCGACCACCGCGGCGGCGCGATCCAGAATCGAGTCCTCGCCCGAGATCGTGAGGAACGCGCGCCCGGGGCGCTCGTGCATGCACCCCTCGGCCACGTAGAGCCCGAGCAGCCACAAGAGCTCGTCCGAGATCGCGATCTTGGCGGGAAGCGGCACGCTGCGCCCAGCGATGCGCAGTCGCACCTTTGCCTCGCTCGGCAGCGGCTGCCCGAGGCGCCGCGCCACCGGCAGCGGTAGGCGGTCCGTCTGGCGCATCCGGATCAACTTGGTCCACGCCCCGTTGCGCCAGTTGGGGCCCGCGTTGCGGCGCTCCGAGACCAGCAGGCCGAACAGCTCCCGTCGCCTGCTCCACGCCATCTCCCCCAGGCCGGGCGCCTCGAGCGTCAGGTCCCAGGGGTCGCCCTCGGCGTGGCGCCACACGTCGAGCATGTCCACCTCGGAGCGATCCCGCTCGGGAACCTCGATCCTTCGAGCCACCGCGATCGCGTCTCCGGGCGCGAGATCGGCGACCGGCCGCGCCTCCAGGCCGCCGTCCTCGCCCTCGACGAAGACGGAGTGGTCTCCGGTCACTCGGATCGACCTGCCGTAGCGCGTCCGAACCTCGAAGCAGGGGCCCGAGGGTGGATGGGCGATCAGCGCCGTTGCGTCCGCTGCCGTGCTCCGCGCTCCCTCGCCGACGGCCGGCACGCGGAAGCCGGCCAGCGGATACTCGACGGCGGGCGAGGGGTCGACCTCCAACACAGCCGCTCCCCCCGCGCGCGACCGCTCACGCGGGAGATAGCCCGCGGCGGCCACCCGACCTCCCAGCCGCACCGCCAGCTCGGAGACCTCGATTCGCTGCAGTTCTCGCCCGTCGTCGAACAGCACCTGCTCGTCGGCCAGGATCGAGTTGAAGATCCTCGCGATCGCGGTGTCCACGCCCTGCTGGCGCAGGTAGGCCATCGTCAGCGCCTCGGCGTAGCGCTTGGCCTCGTCGTACACGCCGCGCGGGCCGATCGGGTTGACGTTGCCCCAGTAGGTCTCGGGCTGGGGGTGCACCAGCGGGTCGCCGTACACCTCTGAGGTCGAGGCGATCATGAACCGCGCCCGCTTGAGCTTGGCCAGGCCGAGCGTGTTGTGGGTGCCGTAGGCGCCCACCTTGAGCGTGTGCAGCGGCAGCCGCGCATAATCGATCGGGCTGGCCGGCGAGGCCATGTGGTAGATGAAGTCGACGTCCTCGTCGATCTCGAAGTGCTGGGTGATGTCGAGGAGCAGGAAGCGGAAGTCGTCGCGCTTCAGATGCTCGATGTTGTGCAGCGATCCGGTGTCGAAGTTGTCGACGCAGATCACTCGGTTGCCGCGCCCCAGCAGGTAGTCGCACAGATGCGAACCCAGGAAGCCCGCGCCGCCGGTGATGAGGCAGGTCGGCATCGATCGCACTCTAGCGCGGGGAGTCAGGCCAGCCGGGCGGCAAGACGGGTCGCGTTCATGTGCGCGATCGCCTCGATCGAGACCATCGGGTTGACGCCCGAGGCGGTGGGGAACGCGGACGCGTCGCCGATCACCAGGTCGCGGACGTCCCAGGTCTCGCCCTCGGGACTGCACGCGGACGTGGCGGGCGAGCCGCCCATGCGCGCGGAGCCCATGATGTGGAACGAGAAGAACGTGCAGCGCCCCGGGCCGTAGCCGCACGCGTCACCGTCGCGCAGTAGCTGCTCGCGGCTGCCGCGGCGTCCTGGCTCGTAGCCGACCAGGCGGGAGTGCGACGAGAAGATCCGCCGCGCGCCGGCGGCCTCCAGGATCTGGGCCGCGCCGTCGAGCCCCGCGCGCACGTGACCCGTGTCGTAGTCGGACAGGCGATAGCGCACGATCGGGTTGCCGTCGCGCGCCACGCGCACCTCGCCCTCGTCGCGATCGCGCAGCAGGATCCCCACCGGCACGGTGTGCGGCAGGGCCCGCATCAGGTCGGCGTGCTGCCGGGCGTCGCGCCAGGGCGAGAAGGCCACGAGGAGGCCCGGGTGTACCGGGGCCGACTCGTACTTCAGGCCGTAGCCCGAGTCCAGGTCGCGGTGCTGGTCGGAGTAGATCGCCTGGAGCGTGCCCTCCCAGGGACGGACCTCCTCGTCGAAGACCCCCCAGAGCGCCGTGGCCGGATGCAGCCGCAGGTGGCGGCCGACGTTGGGGTTGCGCAGCCCGGAGCGCTTGAGCAGCGCCGGGGTGTTGATCGCGCCGCACGCCGAGACCACGGCGCGCGCACGCACGGTGGCCCGGCCGCCGTCCCCCGTCTCGACCTCGACCCCGCGCGCGGCGCCGCCCTCCACCGTCACGCGTCGCGCGCGCGTGCGCACGACGATGCGCGCGCCGGCCTCGTGCGCGTCGCGCAGCCAGGTCTTGACGGTCGATTGCTTGGCGCCCAGCCGGCAGCCGTAGCCGCAGTAGCCACAGCTCTCGCCCTGGTCGCAGCCGCGCACGTTGCGCGGCATGCGGTCCACGTGCCAGCCAAGGTCGACCAGGCCACGCTGCAGCACCTCCTCGCGTGCCGACGGCCGGCTGTGCTCCTGGTTCACTCCCAGGCGCTCGACGACGGCGTCCAGGCTGCGCCGGTAGTCGTCCCCGGCGAACGCCGGCACGCCGTGTCCGGCCCACTCCTCGCGCACGTCATCGGGCGTGCGGAACGACGTCGTGTAGTTGATCACCGTGCCGCCGCCCAGGGCGCTGCCCGCCAGCAGGCTCACGCTCTGGTCGTGACTGGCCGCGCCGCCTCCGTTCATGTAGAGGCGCATGTAGCCGGACAGCTCGGCCCCGTCGAAGTCGCCGTCGTCGTAGTAGTCGCCCGCCTCCAGCACGACCACGTCCAGCCCGGCCGCGGCAAGCACCCCCGCGGCCGTGCCGCCGCCGGCCCCCGACCCCACCACGCACACATCGCAGTCCAGCGTCGCCCCGGCGGGCAGCTCGGTGGGCTCGATGGCCTTGGGCGGCGGATCGGCGGGCGGCCCGATTGGCCCGCCGTAGCCGATCGCGTCCCAGGTCGGGTTCGGCTGCCCGTTCACGCCGGGCGACATGTAGTACATGAGCAGAGCGCCCTTGCGCAGGGCCTGGAAGACCGCGCGCCGCTGGGGGATGCCGCTGTCGCACCACGAGAGCAGCACCCGCTCGCGCTCGTCCTGCGACAGCGTGGCGAAGCGCTTCAAGCCGCCGCCGCCGAGCGCCGTGAGGGGAACGCTGTCCCACAGCGACATCAGCTGAGCGACCTGCTTGCGCTCGGCCTCGCGCGGGTTGAGGGCCAGGGCCCCCAGCATCGCGTCCACGGCGCCCAGGCTCGACGCGGACGGCAGCCCGTCGTCGCCGGGCGCGAACGTGTCCAGGATCGCGGTCAGGGCCCGCCGCTGCCGCGCGGTCAGCTCCATGAGCGGACCCTATCCGCAGGCGGCCGGCGGCGGCACCCCCGCCCGCCGCCGCGTCAGGGCGTCTGGGGCGGCAGGACGTCGGTCCCGCATTGACCGTTGGTCGAGTCGAATACGTCCAGCCGGAGCTTGGGCTGCAGGCCCGCGTAGCTGCAGTAGATGTACTCGGCCCCGCCGTCCACCGCGTAGACGGTCGTACCCGCCCCCCAGATATTCACCGTGCCACTCGAGCCCGGCCCGAAGGCGATCGTGTCGCCCCCGTTCGAGTCCACGCCGGCGGCGGTGTGCGTGAGCCTCATCCGATTGTTCCCGTCGGACTCGGAGATCTTCGCGAGAAAGCTCACCGTCTGGGCGGGGACCGTCACCTCGTCGTTCCCGTCGCCCAGCGCGACGAACACCCGCCCGAACGAGTGCGAGGGCTGCTCGAGCGGATTGAGCGGACGCCGCGCGTCGCTGAAGCCATCCGCGATCGCGCACGTGACCTTGTGTGGCGATTCGATCCGGCAGGGCACGTTGCACCCGGTCCCGGCGTCGCAGGACCCTGGCGGCGGCGGGGTGGTCACGCCGGACTGGAGCGTGGCCCCCTGGTCGACGACCGTGACGACCTGTGGAGACCCCGACGGTCCCTGGGACGCCGTGATCGTCAGGTCATTGGATTCCCCCGGGGCAGCGTTGAAGTTCACGCGTCCCGAGTAGGGGTTGACGTCTGACGACCAGCTGATGGTCGCGGCAGACGCCTGCGAGGCGCCAAGCAGCATCGCGGCGACCGACGCCACGGCAATCAGGCCGGGCACTCGAGCGGTACGGCTGCTCCCCATGAATTCCCCCCTGCCAGCTCCCGGCGGTCGCCCCCCGCGTCCGCGCTTAACGCTGCGCGATTATTACGTCCGAGGAAGCCGCGTGCGCCAGCTCTGCGGAAGCGCCCCCGGCAGGATTCGAACCTGCGACCTAGGGATTAGAAGTCCCTCGCTCTGATCCACTGAGCTACGGGGGCTCGCCGCTCAGCGTACGCGGTCCCCCAGCCGTTTCACCCGATCGGGGGGAACTGCTCAAGCGGCCTTGAGTTGAGTGCCCGCATGCGAGACGATCCGCGCGCAACCGCTCAGGGGAGGGACCCATGGTCAAGCACGTCGCGCTCGTCTCGCAGGCAAGTCAGATCACGCCCGCGCAGCTCAGCCGCGTGGCCGCCGCGCTGCAGAGGCAGGTGGCCCGCGACTTCGGCCCTATCTGGCAGATCCAGGCAACGGTCGACGCCTTTCCGACCCTGAAGGACGTCCCGCTGGGCTACTGGCCGATCGTGATCAAGGAGAAGATCGACAACCCGAACGCGGCCGGCTACCACAAGACCAGCCACGGCCAGCCGCTGTCGCTGGTCAAGTACGCCGACGACTGGGCGCTCACCTGCAGCCACGAGCTGCTCGAGATGCTGGCCGACCCCTCGGGCGACCGCATCCACCCGGGTCGCTCGCCGGTGCCGGGCCAGGGACGGGTGGAGTTCCTGGTGGAGGTGTGCGACCCGTCGGAGGACGCGCGCTTCGCGTACAGCGTCAACGGCGTGACCGTGTCGGACTTCTACACCCCGCACTACTTCGACCCGGTCGCGAACCCGAGCGTGCGCTACTCGTTCACCGGCGCGATCGACAAGCCGCGCACTGTGCTGGAGGGCGGATACCTCAGCTGGGTCGAGCCCGTGTCCGGGCACCTCTGGCAAGAGACGTGGTTCGAGGGGGACAAGCCGGTGTTCGTGGACCGCAGCACTCC
>JAXDIC010000204.1:0-4244 GCA_034664185.1 Thermoleophilaceae bacterium | reverse complement strand
CGATGCACATGGTGGCCAGCCCGTAGCGCAGCCCGCGCCGGCGCAGCACCCAGATCAGGGTGCCCAGCAGGCGGGCGCCCGACGAGCCCAGCGGGTGCCCCAGCGCGATCGCCCCACCGATCACGTTGAGCTTCTCGTGCGGGATGCCCAGCTGGCGCATCGAGGCCAGCACCTGGGCGGCGAACGCCTCGTTGAGCTCGACCAGGTCGATGTCGTCCACGCTCAGCCCCGCCCGCTGGAGCGCCATGCGCGACGCCGGCACGGGGCCCACGCCCATGTAGCCCGGATCGACGCCGGCCACGCCGGAGGAGATGACGCGCGCAAGCGGCTCGCGCCCCAGCTCGCGCGCGCGGTCCTCGCTCATGACCACGAGGCACGCGGCGCCGTCGTTGAGCTGCGACGAGTTGCCGGCCGTCACGGTGCCGCCGTCGCGGAACACGGCGCGCAGCTTGGCCAGCTTCTCGAGCGTGGTGTCGGCGCGCGGGCCCTCGTCGGAGTGGATCGTGACCGGCGGCCCCTTGGGCTGCGGCGCGTCCACGGTCACGATCTCGTCGTCGAAGCGCCCCTCCTCGGTGGCCGCCACGGCGCGCCGGTGCGACTCCAACGCGAACGCGTCCTGATCCTCGCGTGACACGTCGTAGCGCTCCGCCACGTTCTCGGCCGTCTGGCCCATCGACTCGGTGGAGTAGCTCTCCTCCATCCGCGGGTTCACGAACCGCCAGCCCAGCGTGGTGTCCACCAGCGCCTGGTTGCCGCGCGGGAACGCACGCTCCGGCTTGAGCATCACGAACGGCGAGCGGCTCATCGACTCCACGCCGCCGGCAAGCAGCACGTCGCCCTCGCCCGAGCGCACGGCGCGCGCGGCCTGGTTGACGGCCTCGAGGCCCGAGGCGCACAGCCGGTTGACCGTTGACCCCGGCACCTCCACAGGAAGGCCAGCGAGCAGCACCGCCATCCGCGCGACGTTGCGGTTGTCCTCGCCTGCGGCGTTGGTGCAGCCCATCACCACGTCGTCGATCGCGCCGGTGGGCAAGTCGTTCCGCCGCACCGCCTCCTCGACCACGTGCGCGGCCAGGTCGTCGGGGCGCACGCTGGACAGCACGCCGCCGTAGCGGCCGATCGGCGTTCGCAGCGCATCGACTATGACTGCCCGGGGAGCTTCCACGAGCGGACGATCCTAACTAGACTCGCCCGATCGACGACCCGCTGTTCAGCGTCGGCGTAGTGGTTGTGGGGCTGGTGGTCCTGGGGATCTTCCTGGCGATCGGCAAGTGGTACCCCGGGTCCGGCGCCGAGCAACTCGACTGGAAGCCCACCCGCTCGTACGAGACCGAGGTCGAGCTGGAGCTGGACGACGTGGACCAGATGCTGGAGGCGCAGAACGAACGCAGGCGCCGCACGGGGCGCGCCGAGATCAGCGAGGACAGCGTGCGAGCGGAGGTGGACGCCGAGCAGGCCGACCAGGAGCGGCGAGCGGCGGAGCTGCGCCGCGAGCGCGGCGACGAGGAGCCGACCTAGCCGCGCGCGCCCGTCAGGCGGCCCGGACGGGCCGCACGGCGGCGGGCCGGACGGCGGCGCTCTCGGCCATCCACCCGTGGAGCAGCCGGTTGAAGCGCGAAGGCAGCTCGATGTGCGGGTAGTGGCCGCAGTCGTCGAACACGTGCACGCTGGCGTCGGGGTGCACCCGCGCGTACGCGGCCGCGTGCTCGGCCGGGACCAGCCCGTCGTGGCGGCCCCACACCATCCACTTGGGCACCTCGATTGCGGCCGAGTCCTCCAGCAGCGTGCCCGTGTAGGACTCGATGCAGCAGCGACCGGCCGCCAGCAGCCGATCGAGGTCGCGCGGCGTTGAGTGCATGCTGACGAGGTGGTCGATGGTCTCGCGCATCTGGCGCGGGTCGTGGAACAGCCTCCAGTCCAGGAAGCGCGTCAACCCCTGCCGGATCAGGAGCGGGGTGAGCGGGCTGGGCACGGCCAGGAGGTGCTTCCAGGCGCGCTCGTAGCCGGCGATGGCGTGCCACCACCACGGCGGAGCCTGGCCCAGGCCGGCCGGCGCGACCAGCCCCAGCCGCGACACCAGCTCCGGACGCTCCAGCGTCAGATGCAGCGCGATGGCGCCGCCCAGCGAGTGCCCGATCACCGTGGCACGCTCCACCTCGAGCCGTTCGAGCAGCTCCGGGAAGAAGTCGCTGTAGAAGTCCAGCAGCTTGGGCACGGGAGGCTGGCCGGAGCGGCCGAAGGGCGGCACGTCGACCGCGATCACGCGGTGGCCGGGCAGCAGGCCGGGCACCACCCGGCGCCAGCCGTCCGCCGTGTCGCCGTAGCCGTGGATGAGCAGGACGGGCGGCCCTTGGCCGGCGTCGACGACGTACGTCGACACGCCGCGGACGTCGACCAGCCGATGCGGCAGCTCGCGACCGCTCGCGTCGTGCAATCCGGGATGCTGTGGCCTGCGGCTCACGGCACCCCCTCTATCGGCTAGTTACCCGCATTTTGCGAGATCCCCTCGTTCACTTTGTACCACTCACCGAGGACCGCTGCGGCGGCTTCTGGGGTACGCCGGCGTGAGATGACTAGCCTGGCGCAATGGCACGGGTGCTGATCGTGGGCTGCGGCTGCCGCGGCTCGGAATTGGCCCGCGCCCTGGTGCAGAGCGGCCACGCGGTGCGCGGCACCACCCGGCGCGAGGACCGGCTGGCGGCGATCGAGGCGACCGGCGCGGAGGCGGTGCTGGCCGACCCGAACCGCCTTGGAACGCTGCTCTCGAAGCTTCAGGGGGTCTCGGTGCTCTGCTGGCTGATGGGCACCGCCGCGGCGGACGAACCCGAGGCCGTGGCCGCCCTGCACGACGAGCGGCTCGACGCGCTGCTGGAGACGCTGGTCGACACGCACGTCAGAGGCGCGGTGTACGAAGCCGCTGGGACCGTTGCGCCCGCGATGCTGGAGCGCGGCAGCCAGATCGCGCGCCGGGCCGGCGAGACCTACCGGATGCCGGTGGCGTTGGTGAGCGTGCCGCCGGGCGATCCCCAGGGCTGGATGGCCGACGCCGTGCGGGCTGTGAACGCGGTCCTGGACGCGTAGTCGCGGGCGGCCTGGACGAAGGCGGCGAAGAGTGCCCGCTGCTCCGGGCGGTCCGTCATGGCCTCCGCGTGCCACTGCACGCCCACGACGAAATCGCGGTCCGGCCGCTCCAGGCCCTCCACGACGCCGTCCGGGGCCCAGGCCACGGCGCGCAGCCCGTTGCCGATCCGGCCCGGCGCCTGGTGGTGGTACGAGTTGACCTCCAGCCGCTCCGCGCCGAGGGCGCGCCCCAGAATGCTGTCGGGCGCGATGCGCACCTCGTGCATCGCCACGGGGCCTGGCTGTTGCGGGTCGGCCCGCCGGTGGCGCACCGCCTCGCCCGGGTCCTCCGGCAGGTGCTGGCGCAGGTCGCCGTCGTGGGCGACGTTGAGCATCTGGGTTCCGCGGCAGATGGCGAGCAGCGGCATGCCCAGCCGCTCGGCCTCGTGCACCACGGCCCGCTCGAAGCGGTCGATGTCCGGGTGAGTCGGCCCGAGCTGGGGGTGCCGCGGGCCGCCGTAGAGCTCGGGGTCGATGTCCGGCCCGCCAGAGAGGCACACGCCGGAGAGGCCGGCCAGCAGCGAGGGCACCATCTCGACGTCAAGCGGCGACATGACGACCGGCGCGGCGCCAGCGCCCGCCAGCGCGCGCAGGTAGCTCAGCCCCATCATCATCTCCTCGCGCCCCGCGTCGGCGTGGGGTACCTGCTGGGCCGGGTCCGGCTGGCGGATCTCGCTGGTTGTCAGGGCGATCAGGGGGCGCATGGGGAGCAGCTTCCGGCGAGGGCGGCGCGTCCGGGGTAGTGTCGCCTCACCGACGGACGTCGGCATCGGCGGGCCCTTGCTTAAATAAGCAAAAGACCGCCGAATTTCAAGACTTTCCTAGACGGAGGTAGCGAATGGCCGGCTACGCCAATGACGTGCTCGTCGAGACCGATTGGGTCCAGGAGCACCTGGAGGATCCCTCGATCCGCATAGTCGAGGTCGACGAGAACCCCGCGCTGTACGAGGAGGCCCACATCCCGGGCGCGATCGGATTCGACTGGAAGAAGGACCTGCAGGACCAGGTCAAGCGCGACTTCCTCGGGCCGAAGGAGTTCGGCGACCTGCTCGGAGGCCGAGGGATCTCCAACGAGCACACCGTCGTGCTCTACGGCGACCGCAACAACTGGTTCGCGGCCTACA
>JAXDIC010000183.1:0-5944 GCA_034664185.1 Thermoleophilaceae bacterium | reverse complement strand
CGCAGGTCGGACAGGAAGGCGAACACGTCCTCGGGAGCGGCGGACACGATGGTCGCGGCCTCGATGTCCGCTCTGAAGTCGGCGTCGGGCACGGCGGCGGAGGCTACTCGGCTCCGGCTACGGAGCCCCGGCCGCGGGAGCCTCGGCCTCTGGTCGCGTCGTGGGGGGCGGCACCGCCGGAGTGGCGGCGTACGCGACCAGCCCGCACAGCCCGATGATCGCGTGCAGGACGGTGTCCTCGGTGTTCACCGGGATGAAGCCGAGGATTGACTGGCCGTTGCCCAGGGCGGCGCCCCACACGGCGATTCCCAGGTAGGCGACGCCAAGGGCCAGCGCGTACCCGCGCGAGGCCGCGTACCCGAGCGCCAGGAGCCCGGCCACGCCCGAGACGATGTGCACCACGTTGTGCCAGCCGTTCACGTCGAGGAGCCCGAGCACGGCGTGGACCTTGCCGGGCGAGTCGAACGCCGCCGAGTAGAAGAAGCCGACGATGCCGACGAACACCAGCGCTCCGCCGACCGTCAGCGCGTAGAGCTGTGCTGGAGTCCTGCCGTTCACCCGCGACACGGTAGCCTCGCCCAGCGGTGGACGAATCGGCGGTCCAGGCCTTCGAGTCCGTGGTCGACTCGCTCGACTACCCGATGTTCATCGCGACCACCGTCGCCGCGGGCCAGCGCTCGGGCTGCCTCGTGGGGTTCGCCACGCAGTGCAGCATCCATCCGGCGCGCTTCCTGGTGTGCGTGTCGGACAAGAACCGCACGCACCGCGTGCTGGAGAGCGGCGCCGAGGCGATGATCGTGCACGTGGTGCCCGAGGACGCCGGCCACCTGGTCGAGCTGTTCGGCGGCCAGACCGGCGACGAGCGGGACAAGTTCCAGCACTGCGATTGGCACGATGGGCCGCGAGGACTGCCGCTGCTCGACGACTGCCCGAGCTGGTTCGCCGGCGCGATCGTGGAGCGCGTCCCGCTGGGCGACCACGTCGGGCGGGTGCTGGAGCCGTTCGACGGCCGCGCCGACCACCGCGGCCGCGCGTTCGCCTTCTCACGCGCGAAGGGCGTCGAGCCCGGGCACGAGGCCTGACGGCCCCGGGCGCGGCCGGCGGCGCCGGCGCCTAGCGCCGCGAGAACTCCGGCTCGCGCTTCTCCTGGAAGGCGCGCGCGCCCTCCGCGAAATCGCCCGACGCCGCCAGGCGCTCCTGCGCCGTTATCTCCTGCTCGAGCGTCGTGGACAGGGCAGGCCGCGCCGAGGCATCGACGATCCGCTTGGCGAGGCCGACCGCCAGCGGCGCGCAGGCGACCAACTCGTCGCAGAGTGCCTGGGTGGTGGCGTCCAGCTCCTCCGCGGGCGCGATGCGGTTGGCCAGCCCGATGCGGTGCGATTCGCGGCCGTCGATCACTCCCCCGGTCATGATCAGCTCCTTGGCACGGCCGACGCCCACCACGGCCGGCAGTCGCGAGCACCCGCCCACGTCGGGCAGCAGCCCGATCCGGACCTCCAGCAGCCCGGTCACCGCGTCCTCCGCCATCGTGCGCATGTCGCAGGCCAGCGCCAGCTCCAGCGCCCCGCCCAGGCAGGCGCCATGTATCTGCGCGATCGTTGGCTTGGGCATCTCCTCGAGGAGGTTCCAGATGGCGAGGATCTCGCGGCGGTAGGGGCGCACGGTCTCCGGGTGCTGGGACAGCTCGCGGAGGTCCGCGAGGTCCATTCCGGACGAGAACATCGCGCCCTCGCCACGGAGGACGAGGCAGCGCACCGAGTCGTCGTTGGCCGCACCCCGGAACGCGTCGCCCAGACCCTGGATCAGCTCCCCGTTGATGGCGTTGCGCTTCTCGGGCCGGTTCAGGACGATGTGGCGGACCGCTCCGCGGTCCTCGACTGCAACCAGTGGCATGTAGTCTCCCCGCGCTCGACGGACTGACAAGAAAGGGAGCCGGAGGCTAATGGAGATATCCAAGGTGGGCGTGGTCGGTGCCGGGCTGATGGGGCACGGCATCGCGCAGGTCGCCGCGCAGGCGGGCTACGACGTGGTGCTGCGCGAGGTGGACCAGGCCCGCCTGGACAAGGGCATCGGCCGGATCGAGAAGCAGCTGGCGCGCGCAGTCGAGAAGGGACGGATGGAGCAGGCGGACGCCGACGCCGTGCGCGCGCGGATCGAACCGACGCTCGACTACGGCGACTTCGCCGACTGCGACCTGGTGATCGAGGCGATCACCGAGAGCCTGGACGCCAAGCTCGAGATGTGGCGCGAGCTGGACGGCATCGTGAAGGACGGCGCCGTCCTGGCCACCAACACGTCGTCGCTGTCGGTGATCGACCAGGCCGTCTCCACCAAGCGGCCGAACCGCTTCATCGGCCTGCACTTCTTCAACCCGCCCCAGGTGATGGCGCTGCTCGAGGTCGTCCAGACGGTGACCACCGACGAGGAGTCGCTCCAGACCGGGTTCGAGTTCGGCGACAAGCTCGGCAAGCTCACCGTGCATGCGAAGGACAAGACCGGCTTCATCGTCAATCGCCTGCTCGTGCCCTACATGCTCGACGCCATCCGGGCGCTGGAGGAGGGCGTGGGGTCGATCGAGCAGATCGACGCGGCGATGAAGGCGGGCGCCGCCCACCCGATGGGGCCGTTCACGCTGCTGGACTTCGTCGGCCTGGACACCACCAAGTCGATCGCGGACATCATGTTCGACGAGTACCGCGAGAAGCGGTTCGCCGCCCCGCCCACGCTGCGCAAGATGGTGGCGGCCGGGTTCTACGGCAAGAAGTCGGGGCGCGGCTTCTACGACCACTCGGGGGAGAAGCCGGTCGCGGTCGATCCGGGGCTCTGACCGCGGCGCGTAGCGGGGGCCGGACGCCCGGCCCGCCGTTATCGTCTCGGCCCGTGTCCGACCTGAAGGAAGCGCTGGACCGCGCCCGCGCGGGCGGTCCCGCCCGCCACCGCGAGAAGTCGGCCCAGCAGGGCAAGCTGCCGGTGCGCGACCGCATCGCGCGGCTTGTGGATCCCGACTCGTTCGCCGAGGAGGCCCTGCTGGCCAACTGGGAGAACGAGGGCTTCGGCGCCGACGGCGTGGCCACCGGCATGGCCACGATCGGCGGACGGCCGGTCTGCGTGATGGCCAACGATCCCACCGTCAAGGCGGGATCCTGGGGTCCCAAGACGGTCGAGAAGATCATCCGGATCCAGGAGCACGCGCTGAAGAACCAGGTGCCGATGATCTACCTGGTCGACTCCGCCGGGGCGCGCATCACCGAGCAGGTGCAGATGTTCCCGGGGCGCCGCGGAGCCGGTCGCATCTTCCACACCGAGGTCAAGCTCTCGGGCGTCGTGCCGCAGGTGTGCGTGCTGTTCGGCCCGAGCGCGGCCGGAGGCGCCTACATCCCCGCATTCTGCGACGTCGTGATCATGCGCGACGGCAACGCCTCGATGTACCTGGGCTCGCCGCGGATGGCCGAGATGGTGATCGGCGAGAAGGTCTCGCTCGAGGAGATGGGCGGCGCCCGCATGCACACCGCCGTCTCCGGCTGCGGCCACTTCCTCGTGGAGTCGGACGAGGAGGGCATCGCCGTCGCACGGCGCTACCTCTCCTATCTGCCCACCAGCTGGCGCGAGGATCCTCCGCCGGCCCCGCCCGCCGAGCCCGGCAGCGACGTGGCGCTGCGCGAGCTGATTCCGGAGGACGAGAACAAGCCGTTCGACGTCTACGAGTTGATCGACGCGCTGGTGGACGCCGACTCGTTCCTCGAGGTGCACAGGCGCTGGGCCAAGGAGCTGGTGGTGGGCTTCGCTCGCATGGAGGGTCGTGCGGTGGGCATCGTGGCCAACCAGCCGCGGCAGCGCGGGGGCGTCCTGTTCGTGGACTCCTCCGACAAGGCCGCGCGCTTCATCTGGACCTGCAACGCGTTCAACGTCCCGTTGGTGTTCCTGGCCGACGTGCCGGGCTTCATGATCGGCACGCAGGTCGAGCGTCAGGGCATCATCCGCGCCGGCGCCAAGATGATCTCGGCCGTGTCCGAGGCCACCGTGCCCAAGGTCTCCGTCATCCTGCGAAAGGCATACGGCGCGGGCCTGTACGCGATGGCCGGTCCCGCCTTCGACCCAGATGCGTGCATCGCGCTGCCCGGAGCGCGCATCGCGGTGATGGGCCCGCAGGCTGCCATCAACGCCGTCTACTACAACCAGGTGCAGGCGATCGAGGACGAGGACGAGCGGGCCGCGTTCGTGGAGAAGCTGCGCCGCGAGTACGCCGAGGAGATCGACATCCTCCACCTGGCGTCGGAGCTCGTGGTGGACGCGGTCATCCAGCCGGAGGACCTGCGCTTAGAGCTGGTGCGCCGCCTGGCGCTGAGCGCCAGCAAGACGCGTGACTGGCCCGCGAAGCACAACGCGGTGACGCCCGTCTAGGCGCAGCAGCAAGCGGGGCGGCCCTCAGAAGGTGGGGGCGGCCGCGAACCAGACGGGCTCGGGCGACTCGCCCTCCCGCAGGAGCTCGGCCGGGGCGCGGTTGGCCAGCTCCGGATTGGGGGCCGTCAGCCACTCGTTGGGCGTGCCCGGCCGGTCGCGCTGCGTGAGCAGGCGGACCACCGCGTAGAGGTTGCGCAGCCGCCGCTCCAGCTCGCTGCCCGGCAACCAGTCGCCGTGGGCGATGCGGCCAATGTCGGCCTGCGAGCTACCGGTCGCGAAAGCCGTCAGGCGCGGACCGAGGGTTGCCTCGAGCCACTCGACGAGCCGGTCGATCCGCTCGCCTTCGATGCGCCCGGTCAGCTGATCTTCGTAGGTCATTTCGCGCCTCTGTGCCCGCGTTCGGCGCCCGCGAATCCCTCGTGGGGCGGCGGCGGAGATCGGCATCATGCCTATTGGTAGGCCCGTGGAGGCAAGATTCGCCCCCAGGCCCTTTGCAAGCTTCATCAATGATCTATTCGGAATCGGACGGGATAGCTTGAGCCCGGGGCGGCGGGCGGCGGTCTAGCCGCAGCGGCCAACCGTGCGATACAGGCTCAGCCGGCGCCCGCCGGCCAGCGTCACGCGGGCCTTGAGAGTCCAATGGCTGCGCCCGCGGTGCAGCCGGCGCGCCGATATCGAGCGCCCGAACGGCGAGCGCGAGTCGACGCGAGCGCGGCGGTTGCCCACCCGAAACGCGACGCTGCGCACTCGCGCCACATCGGGCCCGCGCAGCGTGGCCCGCCAGTGCCCGCGCCGGCAACTCACGCCGAGCACGAGCCGCGCCGGCGCGCTGGGTGAGCCCGAGTCGCGCGCTCCGAGCTGCGCCACCAGCTGCCGGTAGAGACCGAACGCCGGCTTGGGCTGGTACTCGTCGGTCATCAGCCCGTACTGCTGCTGGAAGTTGGGCGACGTCGTGTCGCCGTCGCGCAGGTTGAACCAGCGGTAGTCGGAGATCCCGAACGTTCCGCGGAAGTCGTTCACCGCGTGCACCATCGTGTCCATCGACTGCGCCTGGCGCGCATAGGTGCGCTGGCCCGGGCCGGTGGGGTAGCCGTTCTCCTCGACGTGGATGGGCACCGTCTTCGGGATCGCCGGGATGGCCGCGTAGCAGCGGAAGGTGCTGAAGGCGTTGACGAGCGCGTCGCGCTCGCCGCCCGGCGTGTCCTCGGGTGGGAAGACCGTGCCGGGATAGGCGTCCACGCCCACCCAGTCCAGCGAGCGGACGAACGTGGGCCCGCCGTGGTCGCGCAGGTAGGTCCAGAACGACTGCTCGCTGGAGGGGTCGCCGCGGTAGGCCCAGTTGAATCCGATCTCGAGCTGGCTGAAGCCGCGCTTGCGCGCCTCGTCCTTGGCGGCCTCGACGCCCTTGATCAGCGCGTCGCGCGCCCCCGCGTACGAGCCGTCGGAGGAGTCCGGCGAGATGCTCAGGTTGACCTCGTTGGTCACCTGGATGCCAACAACGCGCGGGTTGGGCCCGAAGCGGTCCACCACCTCGCGCACGTGC
>JAXDIC010000171.1:0-8570 GCA_034664185.1 Thermoleophilaceae bacterium | reverse complement strand
CACCCGCACGGCCTCGGCGTCGGCGGCTGCGCAGATCACGTCGACGCCGGTGTCGGTGGTCACGTACAGGCCGTGCTCGCCGTGGACGAAGGCATGCTCGCCGGCCGGCGGCTCGGTGTCCAGCGCGCGCCGTGCGGTGGGGCCCACCAGCGAGAGGATCGCCCGGTCGTCCGTCACGTCCTCGGCCTGCACGTCGCGACCGATGCCGAACGTCCGGACGGTGCGCTCGAGCAGCGCCTGCGCGCCGGGCTCGGTGTCCAGCCAGATCCAGTCCTCTCCACGGAGCACGCGCATGTCGGCCTGCACCTTGCCCTTGTGGTTGAGCAGCGCCGCGTAGCAGCCGCCTCCGGCCTGAAGCGCCTCGACGTCGTTGGTCACCTGGCCCTGGAGGAACTCCGCGGCCTCGGCGCCGGTCAGACTCAGCTTGCCGCGCGCCGAGCGGTCGACCAGCCCGGCGGCCTCGCGGAGGAGCTCGTAATCGGCGGTCTGGATCACAGGCCGATCGTAGCGGCGGTATAGGTTTCCGCTGTGACTCTCGCCGAGGACTTCGACAAGGTCGTCGCATCGCTGCCTCCGGACTGGACGCACCTCGAGCTGGACCTGCGTATCTCCGACGAGGAGCGCTACGTGGAGGCCGCAACGATCCTCGTCCAGATCAACGCGCAGCCGTACTCCCGGCACGACTGGCACTGGAAGCTGCACGTGGCGCACGAGTTCGGCCACGCTGCTGCGCCGGAGACCGTCCACGGCACGCTTCACCTCCTCGACGAGGAGCGCATCGAGGGCGAGCTGCAGGCGCGCGAGGCGCGTGTCGGCCGCGTGGAGGTCACCCAGATGTGGGGGCGGCCGGAGTCGGTGCGCCAGGAGTTCCGCCGCCGGCGGTCGCAGTGATGGCCCGGGTGGCGCTGCTCTGCCCGGACCTGCTGTTCGGCTCGAAGGTCGAGGGCGCGCTGGTCGCCGCCGGCCACGAGGTCACGCGGTACGACGGCGAGGACAACGCCCGCGCCGCGGTTCCCGAGTCGGAGGTCCTGGTCGTGGACCTGAACGCGGACGGGTTCGACGGGGCCGTCCTGGTCGAGTCCATGCGGATGGGCCGCGAGCTGGACGGGGTGGCGGCCGTCGGCTTCTACGCGCACACCGACCAGGACACGCGGCGCCGGGCCGAGCAGGCGGGCTACGACGTGGTGGTCCCGCGCTCGCGCATGGCGCGCGAGACCGCCGCCGTGGTCGAGGGGTCGATGCGCCGGTGAGGACCGCGGTGGTCACCGGGGCGTCCAGTGGCATCGGAGAGGCCAGCGCGCGCCTCTTGGCGCAGGACGGCTGGCGGCTGCTGCTCGTGGCGCGCCGCAAGGAGCGGCTCGACGCCCTGGCGAGCGAGCTGCCCGACGCCGCGGCCGTCGCGGTGGACCTGACCGACGACGACGCGCCGCGGCGGGTCCGGGCCGCGGTCGAGGACGCCCTGGGAGGGCAGCTCCACCTGCTGGTGAACAACGCGGGCTCGGCGGAGCGCAGGTTCTTCGGTGAGGAGAAGGGCGGCTACGCCAACGTGCGCAAGACCATGGAGCTCAACTTCGACGCGGTCGTGCGCCTCACGGAGGAGCTCCTACCGCTGGTCCGCGCCTCGGCGCCCAGCTCGATCGTGAACGTGTCCTCGATGGCGGGTCGGGTCGCGTACCCGCGCGGCGGCGCCTACTCCGCCTCGAAGTTCGCGCTGGCCGGATGGACCGAGGCGCTGTCCCAGGAGGAGGCGCCGAACGGCGTGCACGTCGGGATGGTGCTGCCGGGCTTCATCGCCACCGAGGGCTTTCCCCAGACCGACCTGACCTCCAGCAGGGCCACCCGCTGGGTGGTGTCGACCCCCGACAAGGTCGCCCGGGCCGTGGTGCGCGCTGGGCCGGGCGGCAAGCACGAGGTGATCGTGCCGCGCGCGTACGGGGTCGTTCCGGTCCTGCGCGCGCTGACGCCGCGGCTGGTCCGCCGGGCGACCGGCGGACTGGGCAAGGGCTAGGCCGGAAGCTAAGGCGCCAGCGTCAGGTCGAACGCGCGGGCCAGGTCCGGCTCGCGCCGGAGGATCCCGAACCGGACGTCGAACGCCGCCCAGCCGGCCAGCGCCCGCCGGTCCAGGCGCAGAGGCGGGGAGAGCGCCGGACGGATGGCCGCCAGCTGGGCCCGGACGAGCGCCGGGTCCGCCTGGGCCGCCCGTGCGATGGCCGCCACCACAGGGGCGGGACGCGCCAGCGCGGCTCGCGTCCCGTCCGCCAGCGCGGCCAGGGCCCGGCGGACCACGCCGCGGCGTGCGCGCAGGAGCGCACGCGTGGTCACCACGACGAGCTCCGGGTAGCGCGGGGCACCGAAGTCGTCCACGCGAAACTCGTGGGTGCGCACTCCGCGTGCGCGTAGGGCCACGCCCTCCACGCTCCAGAACGCCGTGGCCGCCGCCACCCTGCCAGCCACCAGGCTGGGCACCGCCGAGAAGCCGATAGTCACGCGCCGCACGCGGCCATAGTCGCCGCCGTCGCCCTGCACGACGGCCCTGAGCACGGCCTCGTCCGACGGCAGGCCCGTCACGCCCACGCGCTTCCCCTGGAGCTGGCGCGGCCTGGCCACGCCCGCGCCCCCTATCACGGCCGCGAGCGGGCGCTGCACCAGCGCGCCCACGCCCACCACGTCCGCTCCGCTCTGGCGCGCCAGGCCGAGGTCGTGGATGTCCACCACGGCCAGCTCGGCGCGGCCGGAGAGGAGCAGCTTCAGCGAGTCGGTCGACGCGGCCGGCTGGCGCACGACCAGCCGGACCCCGTGCGCCCGGGCGGTTCGCGAGCCGGCCGCCGCCGCGAAGATGCCGGCGTGGGCGGCGTTGGGAGTGAAGTCCAGCGCGATGCGCACCGCTGGCGCGCTGCCGGCTGAGCCGCCGCATCCTGAGACGGCCGCCGCCATGAGCGCCGTCGCGCCAGCCAGTGCCAGCCGTCCCCTCACGGCGAGGCAGCGTATGCGACCGGGGGCGCGGCTATATTGCGCCCGCTTTGGCCCTGAGGGCCGCCCTGACCCGATCGAGGAGGCGCAAGTGCAAGAACGAGGCCCCGCCGCCTACGTTGCCGAGCTCATCGGCACGTTCGTGCTGGTTTTCGCGATCACGATGTCCGTGGTCCTGTTCGTCCCGGCTCCGGTCGTGCAGCAGGGGGTCGGCTCGTTCCAGCCGTTCCAGGACTTCGCGGTGGTGGGCCTGGTGCACGCCTTCGCGCTCTTCTTCCTGATCCAGACGCTGGCCATCATCTCCGGCGCGCACTTCAACCCGGCGGTCACGCTCGGGCTCACGGCGATCAGGCAGATACGCGTGGTGGACGCTGGCATCTACATAGTCATGCAGCTGGCCGGCGCCACCCTCGGGGCGCTCTTCACCAAGGCGCTGGTCACCGAGATCGGCAAGGGCGTCCACTACGGCGCTCCCAGCATCAACCTGGGCCGCGTGGGCACCACCCTCGGCGCGATGGGCGCTGAGGGCATCGGCACGTTCCTGCTGGTCTGGGCGGTGGTCGGCGTGGCGGTCAATCCCGCCGGCCTCAAGGACTGGTCGGGCTTCGCGATCGGCGCCACGCTGGGCTTCGCGGTCATGATCATCGGGCCGCTCACGGGCGCCGGCCTCAACCCGGCGCGCGCGTTCGGACCGGCGCTCATAGGCCACAGCTTCGGCGGAGCGGGCAAGTGGCTCCTCGTGTACGTCCTCAGCCCGGCGGTGGGATCGATACTGGCGGCCGGCGGCTACTTCTGGCTCTTCATACAGCCAGGCAAGAAGGGCGTCACCGGCATGGAACCCGTCGGTTAGCGGTTAGGCGGCTGCAAACCGTCGTCATCCCGCGTCCTCGGGTCTCGGCTTGGCCCACCAAGCCTTCGACCCTGCGTCCTTGGCTGACTCGGTTTTCGCTCGCCTAACCGGCGTCGGCTGAGGATTCGTTTGACCGACGCTCCGCGGGATGGCCGCGGGTTACGATCCCGCGCGGGGGGCGAGACGATCCGGTTCCGGTCAATCGGGTGGGTTGTCGCCGCGCTGTCGGCGGCGGTCGTCGCTGCGTGCCTCCTCGCGGGGGGCGCGGCGGCCGATCCGCTCTCGGCACTGGTCGTCCTGCCGCCGGGCGAGGGCAACACGATCACGCCGGACGCGTTCGCGAAGTACCGCGCGAGCGGGGACTGCTCGGACCTCGGACCGCACGTCTGTGACCAGCTCGACGCCTACGAGCACTGGCGCTTCCGCCCGGCACCGCTCTCGCCGGACGCCGACCACGTGGCGGGCGCCACCAGCAGGGAGTCGCCGGCCCCGGGCGTGACCATCGTGCGGGACGCCGCGGGAGTCCCGCACGTGTTCGCCAGCGGTCCGAACGAGCAGGCCATCGAGGAGCGGATCGGGTACGGGGTCGGATACGCGCAGGCCGAGGAGCGCCTGTTCCAGATGGAGGTGCTGCGTCGCGCCGCGGAGGGTCGCCTGTCGGACCTGCTGGGCCCGGACTACCTGACGATGGACGTGGTCACGCGGCGCGACTCCGAGACGGACGGCGAGAGGCATGCCCAGGTCGCGGCGCTGCCGCCTGGGCAACAGCGCTCCCTCCAGTCCTACGCGGACGGCATCAACGCGGTGATCCAGCGCGACTCGGGCGACCCGTCGAAGCTTCCGGCGGGATTCACCCTCACGCAGGATCTGCCGATCGCGCCGTGGACCCCGGAGGACACGGTTGCCGTCCTGACGCTGGAGGTGAAGGGCGTGGCCGAGTCGGCGGGCAACGAGCTGGGCTACGCGGGGCTGGTCCGGCGGCTGGCGGCGCGCTACGGGATGCGGCGCGCCGTGCGCATCTTCGACGACCTCCAGCTGACTCGCGACCCGCGCGCGCCCACGTCCGTGCCCCACGGGCAGAAGGCCGGGCGCACCAGCGACGGCTTTCGCTACCGCTATCTCCGTTACTCGGCGCGGGACACGGCCGCGCGCGCGGCCAGCCTCCCGGCGTCGGTCGACGCGGCGGACCGGGCCATGGTCAGCGGCGATCGTGCGCTGGCAGCTGCCACCCACCGGCTCGGACTTCCCGTGTTCGGATCGAACGCGTGGGCGATCGCCCCGCGCAGGTCGACGACCGGGGGCGCACAGCTCTGGGGTGGCCCCCAGGTCAGCTACTACGCGCCGCCGGTGTTCGACGAGCTCGAGCTGCAGGGTGGGCTCGCCCATCTGCACGGCGTGGGCGTGCCGGGCGGCGGCCCGGGCGCGGCGATCGGGTACACGCCGCACACCGCGTGGACCATCACCACGGCCCAGGACGATCAGGTCGACACCTACGTGGATCGCATCCGATCCGACGGGCGCGGTGGATTCGAGTACCGGTGGAGGGACGCCTGGCACGCGGTCGAGCAGCGGACCGAGACGATCCGCAGCCGCGACAAGACACCGGATCTGCCGCTGGTCGGCACGCTGGCCCCGCCGAGCTACACCGATCACACGGTCACGCTGTACCGGACCCTGCACGGTCCGCGCTCGGCGCCTCTGCCCTGCGTCGTCGTCTACCTCGACCCCCAGGCCGGTGTCTCGTACTGCAAGGTGCGCGCCTTCTGGGGTCGCGAGCTCCAGACCGGCCGCGCCCTGGTGGGCGTCAACCAGGCCTCCAACCTGGCTGGGTTCGACGCGGCCGTGCGCTCCGGCGTCGCGGGCTTCAACTTCGTCTACGCGGACGACTCCGGACACATCGGCTACTGGCACACCGGCGTGGTGCCGGTGCGGGCGCGCGGGCACGACCCGCGGCTGCCGGCTCCCGGGGACGGGTCGTTCGACTGGCGCGGGTATCTCGATCCGCGGCACTGGCCGTCCGTGGTCGACCCGAGGCAGGGCTGGGTGGCGTCCTGGAACAACAAGCCCCAGCGAAGCTGGCTGGACTCAGGCGACGGCAGCCTCTGGGGTCACTACCAGCGCGTCCGCCAGCCGATGTCGCTGCTGCGACCGCGCCGGCGATTCACCCCGACCGGCACGTGGCGGGTGGCGCGCCGCACGGGGGAGCTCGACCTGCGCGCGACGCTGGGCTTCAAGCCGTTTCTCACCCGGCTCGCTCGGGCGCGTCACCTCACGGCCCTGGAGCGCGCGGCAATCCGGCAGGTCGCCGGGTGGGATGGCACCGCCTTCTACCCGGACGGGGCGGAGCGATCCTCCACGGGCGCCGAGACCGGCAGGGTCGCCGCACCGGGCTTCGCAATCCTCTCGGCCTGGTTCCACGCGCTCGAGTCGCGCGTCGCCGCACCGGTTTTCCGCCCTGTTGTGCCCGGACCCGACTTCGCGAAGGGCGTGCGCTCGTTCACCCAGACGCCCCAGACGACGAGCCCGGAGTTCGAGTTCTTCGACGACTACGACGCCTTCCTGTACAAGGTGATGACTGGCGCGCACGGGTACCGTCGCTACCTCGGGCGAGCTTCGGTGAGCGGCATCTCGCGCGCGGCACTGGACCAAGCGGTGGCCGGCCTCAGCTCGTCGCAGGGCCCCGATCCGGCGCGCTGGCGCGCACCCATGCCCCAGATCGTCTTCCAGTCGCTCGACGTGGCCGACCTGCCGTCGGTCCCCTGGGAGAACCGCGGCACCTGGGGCCAGGCGATTGCGCTGGGCAGGCCGAGCCACGCGCCGGCACGACGGCGCTGAAGGCCCGGGCACCGCCGTCCGTAGACTCCCTCCCGCATGCGGCGGGTTACGTTTTCGCGCAACTTCACGCTGTCGCTGTCGCGCACGTGCCAGTGCTACTGCAAGTACTGCTCGTTCGCCACGCACCAGGCGCATCTGTACGCGCCGGACGAGGTCGAGGGCATGCTGGACGACGCCGGCCGCCGGGGGGTCAAGGAGCTGCTCGTGCTGACCGGCGAGCGGCCCGAGGTGAACCCCGAGGTGGCGCGCAGGCTGGCCGAGTACGGGCACGAGACCTTTGTCTCGTACGTCGCCTGGGCGTGTGAGCGCGCGCTGGAGCGCGGCATGCTGCCGCACACCAACCTCGGGGTGCTCGATCGTGGCGAGCTGACGCGGCTGCGCGAGGTCACGGCGTCGCAGGGGCTCATGCTCGAGTCGATCTCCGAGCGCCTCATGCAGACCGTGCACGCCGGCTCGCCCACCAAGCACCCGCGCCACCGCCTGGAGACGATCCGGCTGGCGGGCGAGCTGCGCATCCCGTTCACCAGCGGGATCCTGGTGGGGATAGGGGAGACCGCCGAGGAGCGCCTCGCGTCGCTCGAGGCGCTGGCCGCCGTGCACGCCGAGTACGGCCACCTCCAGGAGCTGATCCTCCAGAACTACGTGCCGCACCCGAACTACTACGGGCGCGAGCCGGCACGGATCGCGGACGCGGCTCAGAGGAGTCCCGACGCCGGCGAGCCGGCCGGGCTGCCGCTGCCGGACTGGGCCGCGCCGATCTCACTCGACGACATGCGTGCGCTGGTGCGCGAGTGCCAACGGCTGATCCCCGGCGTGGGCATCCAGATTCCGCCCAACCTCTCCGACTGGTGGCTGCCGCTGGTGGAGGAGGGCGCCACCGACCTGGGCGGGCTGTCGGCCAATGGCGACCACATCTCGCCGGAGCACCCGTTCCCGTCAGTTCACCGGATGCGCAAGAAGCTCCAGCCGGAGGGCTACGCGCTGACCGAGCGGCTGTGCGTCTACCCGCAGTACATGACCCCCGAGTGGCTCGACCAGGGCGTGCTCGACACCATCAAGACGCGGTACTGGAGCTTCATCCCGCGCCGCGGCTCGGGCCGGCGCGAGGAGCGGGCGATCCGGCGCGAGCTGGTGCCCGGCGCGATCGCCAGGGGCCGCGAGGGGCAGTGGCTCGACCCCGAGGAGCTGACCGCCCTGTTCGCGGAGACCCGGCCAGAGGCGATCGAGGACATGCGCCAGGCCGCCGACGAGCTGCGCGCCGAGCTGGCCGGGGACGAGGTCACGTTCGTGGTCAATCGCAACATCAACATCTCCAACGTCTGCGTGGTCGGCTGCGCCTTCTGCGGCTTCGGCCAGGGACGCCGGTCGCCCGACGCCTACGAGCACGACCGCGAGGAGTTCGTGCGTCGCGTGGAGGAGGCGGTCGAGGCCGGCGCCACGGAGATCTGCATGCAGTCGGGCATCCACCCCGACTGGTCGCTCGAGGACTACGAGGGCTGGCTGCGGCTGTCGAAGGAGACCGCGCCTGAGGTCCACCTGCACGCGTACTCGCCGATGGAGGTCGACCGCATGTGCGAGGTGTCGGGCCTGGCTCCGCGCGCGGTCTTCGAGCGGCTGCTGGCAGCCGGGCTCGGCTCGACTCCCGGCACGGCGGCGGAGGTGCTGCACGACGGCGTCCGCGAGCGGATCTCGCCCAACAAGCTGCCGGTCCGCCGCTGGATCGAGATCGTCGAGGCGGCTCACCGAAGCGGGGTCCCGTCCAGCTCGACCGTGATGTTCGGCCACGTGGAGGAGCCGTGGGAGCTGGCCGAGCACATGCGCGTCGTGCGTGAGCTCCAGGAGCGCACCGGCGGCATCACCGAGTTCGTGCCGCTGTCGTTCATCCCCTTCCACACGCTGCTGGGCCGCACCCACG
>JAXDIC010000164.1:0-7920 GCA_034664185.1 Thermoleophilaceae bacterium | reverse complement strand
ACCGCGTGGCCAAGCCGCTCCGCCTGGCGGGGCAGGCGGCCGAGGTCCGCGAGCTGGTGGCGGCCCTGCGACCGGCGGTGGTCGTCGCCTGGGGAACGCGAGCCGCCATCGAGTGCTCGGTGGTGGTGCGGCGATGCCAGCCCACGCCGGCACTGGTGTTCCAGAACAACGACCTGCTTCGCGGCTCCATGATCGGAGGCGTGGCCCGCGCGGCCGCGGACCGGGCCGATCTGGTCATCGCGCTCTCGGGGGCGATAGCGCGCGACCTGGATCCGAACGGCGCGCTGGAGGGCCGCACCGTGGTCGTATCGCCGGGCGTCGACCTGGACGCCTACGCGCACATCCCGCCCCCGGAGGGGCCGCCCCACGCCCTGCTCCTGGGCGCGCTGGTTGGCTGGAAGCGCCCGCGACTGGCGCTCGAGGCAGTGGCGCTGGCCGCCCGGGAGCTGCCCGATCTCACGCTCACCGTCGCGGGGCCGGTCATCGACCAGGAGGGACAGCGGCTGGTCGAGGCCCTCCGCCGCCGCGCGACCAAGCCTGACCTGGCCGGCCGCGTCAACTACGTCGGGGGCCTGGACGATCCACGCGTGGCCCTGGCCGAGGCCAGCTGCCTCCTGCACTGCGCCGATCGCGAGCCGTACGGCATGGTGGTGGTCGAGGCGCTGGCCGCGGGGCGGCCGGTCGTGGCGCCGGCCTCATCCGGGCCGGCCGAGATCGTTCCGCCCGACTGCGGCAGGCTGTTCGTGCCCGGCGACCCCCAGTCGGCCGCCGACGCCCTGATCGGGCTCCTGGGCCCGCCTGGCCTGGCCGCACGGGTGGGACAGGCCGGCCGCCAGCGCGCCGAGCGCGTCTACCGCGTCGAGGACTCCACCCGGCGCTACGGCGAGCTGATCGACGAGCTGGCCGTCCGCCGTCGCCCGTCGCCGCGTACCCCTCGCGCGCCCGAGCCTGCCCGCGGCCCCGGTGACGGAATTGCCCTGGTCACCGTCCTGCACGACTCGGAGCGCGAGGTCTCCGCGCTGCTGCGATCCGTCGAGCGGCACCTGCCAGCCGCCCACGTCGTGGCCGTCGACTCCGGCTCGAGCGACGGCGGGGCCGCGGCCGTGCGCACCGCGGCGGCCGACGCCACGGTGCTCGAGCTGGGCCGCAACGCCGGCTTCGGCGCCGCCTGCAACGCCGCGATGGACGCGGTCGAGGAGCCGGTCGCGGTGCTGCTCAACCCGGACGTCGAGCTGCTCGACCCGTCGCTGGCGGAGCTTGCGGCCGAGGTCATGCGCGACGACCGCCCCGAGCGCGTGCTGGCCCCGCTGGTCATCCGTCCCGAGGGTCGCCGGGAGCAGTCGGCTCACGCGGAGCCGGGCTCCCCGCACGAGCTGGCCCGCGCGCTGGTCCCCGGCACCGCCCTGCCGCCGCCGCTGCGCACGCCCGTGGAGCCGTGGCGCTCCAACCGGCCGGTGCGCGTTGGCTGGGCGGTGGGATGCTGCCTGGTGGCCAGGACCGACACGCTGCGCCGGCTGGGCCCGTTCGACGACCGCGACTTCATGTACGCGGAGGACCTCGATCTGGGACTGCGCGCCAGCGACGCCGGAATCGAGACCTGGTTCTGGCCGGCCTCCCGCGTCCTGCACCACGGAGCGCACGCCTCGGCACGCGTGTTCGGCGGGGAGCCGTACGCGCTGCTCGCCTCGCGACGGCGCGAGGTGGTGCGCCGCTGGCGCGGCAGGCGCCGCCAGCGCATCGACGACGGGCTCCAGCTGGTCACCTTCGCCAATCGCATGGCGCTCAAGCTGCTTGTTGGCAGGCCCGCCGCGCGCGAGCGGCGGCAGGCGGCCGCGCTCGTCAGGGCCCGCCGCAAGCCACAGCGGTAGCGCGTGACCGCCCCCGTCGCGATCAACGGACGGGCGGCCATGCGCGCTCACATCGGTGGTGTGGAGCGCCTGGCTCGCGAGATGGCCACCCGCCTCCCGGCCCTGCGGCCGGACCGCTACCGGGTGCTGCGCCCACCGGCCGCCCTGGCGCACCGCGCCGGGCACGCCTGGGAGCAGGCCGCGCTGCCCATCCTGGCCCGTGGCGCAGAGCTCGTCTACTCGCCGGCCAACCTCGCGCCGCTGGCCGGCCGGCGCAACGTGGTGGTCATCCACGACGTGGCCGCGCTGCGGCATCCGGAGTGGTACTCGCGGCCGTACGCCGAGTACCAGCGCCGCGTGCTTCCCGCGATCGCCGGCCGCGCGCGCCAGGTGATCACGGTCTCGGAGTTCTCGCGCGCGGAGCTGGCGGACGTCCTCGGCCTGGACCCCGCCCGCGTGGCCGTGGTGCCCAACGGCGTCGACGAGCGCTTCTCGCCACGGGCCGACCCTGGACCGGCGCGTGCCGCCCACGGGCTGCACGGCCCGTACGCGCTGGTGGTGGGCACGCGGATCGCCCGCAAGAACGCGGCGGCGCTCGACGGCGCGCGCCGCCGGCTGTCCGGCGCGGGCGTCGAGCTGGTGGCAGCCGGATCGGGTCGCGCGTACATGCGCGCGGGCGCGGAGCCGCCGGCGCGTGCGCTGGGATACGTGGACGACCGGCTGCTGCCCGGCCTGTACGCGGGCGCCGAGGTCGTCCTCATGCCGTCGCTCTACGAGGGCTTCGGCCTGCCGTGCCTCGAGGCGATGGCGTGCGGCGTGCCCGTCGTGGCGGCCGATCGCGGGGCCCTGCCCGAGACGTGCGGCGGCGCCGCTCTGCTGGTCGACCCCGACGACGCAAATGCGCTGGCGGACGCCGCGCTCCGCGCCGTCACGGATGGGCCACGCCGCGAGGAGCTGAGGGAGGCCGGGCTGCGGCGTGCCGCGGCGCTGACGTGGGAGCGGGCCGCGGCGCGGACGGACGCGCTGTTCGACGACCTGCTGGCGCGGACGCCGCATTGACTTCGACCTCCCGCGGGGAGTACGGTGCTGGTGTGCGGATTCGCTCCCTGCTCCTGATCCCGGCGGCGGTTGCCGCCGCGGGGCTGGCCGCCGCACCCGGCGCCGGGGCCAAGGGCTTCACCTACGGGATCACCGCGGGCGACGTGAGCAGCAACTCGGCGCTGCTCTGGACGCGCACCGACAAGACCGGCAGCGTGACGCTCCACGTCTCGGCCGACAAGCACTTCGGCAACGCCGACGACATCGTCAAGTCGCTCACGTCGAAGTCCACCAACGACAACACCGTCACCGTCAAGGTCGGCCACCTCCAGGCGGGCCACGTCTACCTCTACCGCTTCACGAAGGGCAAGGACAAGAGCCTCACCGGCCGCTTCGTCACACCCCCCAAGGCCAATACCAGCAGGACGATCAAGTTCGCCTACAGCGGCGACGCCGACGGCACGCCGGCGGCGGGCCAGACCGCCCCGTTCTGGAACAAGTTCCAGGTCTACTCGCGGATGGCCAAGGAGAACAACGACTTCAACGTCAACCTGGGCGACACGATCTACTCGGACAGCCCGGTGGGCGCCACCTTCGAGGGCGGCGCGTACCACCCGCACACGGTGCCCGCGCTCACGCTGGCGGAGAAGTGGGCCAAGTACCGCCAGAACCTCGCGCTATCCCCCCTCCAGGCGGTCCGGCGCGCGACCGGGATGTACAACCTCTGGGACGACCACGAGTTCATCGACGACTTCGCGCGCTCCGACCCCAACGGCGCGGCGCTCTACCAGGCCGGCATGCAGGCCTTCGGCAACTACATGCCGGCGAAGTACAGCAGCCAGACCGGGCTCTACCGCTCGTTCCGCTGGGGCAAGAACCTCGAGGTCTTCATGCCCGACCTGATCTCGTTCCGCTCCGCCAAGGCCGGGGCGAGCGGCGTGTGCAACAACCCCGACACGGGCAATCCGGACGTGGCCCCCAACCTGCCGCAGTCCAAGCGCGACCAGTTCGCCGTGCTCTATCCCCCGCTCTCCAAGCCGGTCTCCCAGGCCTGCCTGGACAAGATCGCCGACCCCACCCGCACGATGCTCGGAGCCAACCAGCTCGCGCTCTTCGAGAACGCCGTGAAGAGCTCCAAGGCACGCTGGAAGATCGTGCTCAACGAGGTTCCGATCACGCAGACCTACCTGTTCCCGTACGACCAGTGGGAGGGCTACGCCGCCGAGCGCACCAAGCTGCTCACCTACCTCCAGGCCAACGCGAAGAACGTCGTCTTCCTAACCACGGACGCGCACTGGACCTACTTCGCCGACGCCCGCCTCAAGACGCTCGAGCCCGGGGGGCCGGTGGATTCCGGCGTCAAGGAGCTGGTCACCGGTCCCGCCGCCGTCGGCACGTGGGGGCAGACCCTCAATGCCCTGACGGGGAACCCCGGGACCGCCAACGCGGTCGGCAACGTGTTCTACCGCGCCGCTCCGCCGCAAGGGGCGGGGCTCGGCTGCGTGTCGCTGTTCAGCTTCAGCTACGCCGAGGTCAAGGTCACCCCCAAGGCGGTCACGCTCACGCCGAAGGACATCAACGGCAGCCCCGTGAAGGAAACCACCAGCAACGGCGACACGGGCCCGAAGTGCGGGCCCTACACGATCACGGCGAAGTAACGCAGTCGCCGGTCTGGGTCTTCGCGCAGCCCTCGTACTGGCGCGCGCTCTGCCGGTAGGCGCCGAGCGCGGGCCGCGCCCTGAACCCGCTGTGCCCGTCCCACGCGTACAGGCCGGAGTAGTTGAAGATGTTTGAGCCGGTGTAGGTCGACGCCCAGTCGTACCAGTACGCGCGGGTGACGCCCGACTGTGGGCTCGAGTAGCTCTCGGCCAGCGCGCGGTACGACTCCGAGAGGAACCTCGCCATCCCCGCGTCGGTGGTCTCGAGCCTGTTCTTCGTGTGCTGCCGCCCCTTCGCGGCGGGCCGGCCCAGCTCGGTGACCCACACAGGCTTCTGCGCGTCGCCGTTCTGGCTCATGACCTTGCGGAAGCGCTGAACCAGGGTCAGGACGCCCTTGGCGCTCCGCGTGTACGGGTGGATGTCCGCCACGTCGTAGTAGCCGCCGATGTGTCCCACCTTGTAAAGGCGCTGCAGGTAGGTCCACGAGAAGTTGGCCAGCCCGGCCAACACCACGGTCGACCCCGGATCCGCCTGCTTCGCCGCCGTGTACGCCACCTTCAGCAGGCGGGCGTAGCCCGGGACCCAGTCCTCCTTCTTCGGGATCGTCCATTGGAACGGCACGTGGGGCTCGTTCCAGATCTGCCAGGTGCGAATCGGCCTGACCGGCAGCTGCGGGTACGCGGCCCAGAACGACCCGTTGGGCCCGTAGCGGTTGATCAAGGCGGTCAGGTACGCGGCGTACTGCTTGGGGTCGCGGGGTGGCGAGAACGCGGTGAACTTGTCGCGGCGCGCCCACTCCGGAGCCAGGATGACCACCGGCAGCACGTCCAGGCCGTGATTCACCGCCTGGAGCACCAGCGGGTCCGTCCTGCGGAAGTCGTAGTAGCTCTTGACGTGCTGGCCGAATCCCCACTCGAAGTTCGTGCGGACCGACTCCACGCCAGACGCCGCCATCTGCCCGAACGCCTTGTCGCGGGCCGCGAGGGGCGTGCGCTTGGTGGCCACCTTGCCGTCCCAGTCGGCTCCGAAGAACAGCTGTGGGACCGACCGTGCCGCCGCGCCGGCGGCCGGGGCCGCGGCCAGCGAGCCGACCGCCGCCGCCACGACGACCGCGGCTGTCAGGGATCGGCGCACGCTCACGAGAACCCCGCAGGGTAGTGCGGGTTGCGCTAGAACCCCCGGCATGGCGCGCACCGTCCCAGCCCCCGTTTGCATTGTCGGGGCCGGCTCCTCGGGCATAGCCACGTGCCAGGTCCTGAAGGCCAGGGGCATCCCGTTCGACTGCTTCGAGAAGGGCTCGGGGGTGGGCGGCAACTGGCGCTACATGAACGACAACGGCATGTCGTCGGCGTACCGGTCGCTGTTCATCAACACCTCGAGGGAGCTGATGGCATACGGCGCGCTGCCGATGCCGGAGGAGCTGCCCGACTACCCGCACCACACCCAGATCGCGCGCTACTTCGACGACTTCGTGGACCACTTCGGGTTCCGCGACGACATCCGCTTCGGGACCGAGGTGGTGCGCGTCGAGCCGGCCGACCCGGGCGATCGCGGCGCCAGCGGCTGGCGTGTGACGCTGGATGACGGCACGACCCACCTCTACGCCGCCGTCTTCGTGGCCAACGGCCACCACTGGAACGCGCGCTGGCCGGACTTCCCCGGCGAGTTCCACGGCGAGGCGATCCACTCCCACGACTACAAGACGCCCGACGGCTTCCAGGACGCCAACGTGCTCGTGGTCGGGTTCGGAAACTCGGCCACCGACATCGCGTGCGAGACCTCGCGCGTGTCGCGCATGACCTACCTCGCGGTGCGCAGGGGCGCGCACGTCGTGCCGAAGTACATCAAAGGCAAGCCGACCGACCAGCTCAGCTCGCCCCTCACCACCCGGCTGCCGATGGCCGTCCAGCGGGCGCTGTACAAGCGCCTCCTGAAGACGGTCCAGGGCGAGATGGAGGACTACGGCCTGCCCACGCCGGATCACAAGCTCGCCGAGGCGCATCCGACGATCTCCGCCGAGCTGCTCGACCGGATCGGCCACGGCCGCGTGACGCCCAAGCCCAACGTCGAGCGGCTGATGGGCGACCGCGTGCGCTTCGTCGACGGCACCGAGGAGGCGATCGACCGCATCGTCTACGCCACCGGCTACCGAATCACCTTCCCGTTCCTCGATCCGGGGCTGATCGGCGGCGGGGACGACAACCGTGTGGCGCTGTACCGGCGCGTGGTGCCGCCCGACCTTCGCGGCCTCTACTTCATCGGCCTGCTCCAGCCGCTGGGCGCCATCATGCCGCTGGCGGAGGCTCAGTCGGAGTGGATCGCGGACGTGCTGGAGGGCAGCGTCGCGCTCCCGTCGCCGGACGAGATGCGACGCGCCATCGAGCGCGACGACCAGCGCATGCGCAAGCGCTACGTTCGCTCGCCGCGGCACACGATCCAGGTCGACTTCTATCCCTACCTCCGTGGCATTGCGCGGGAACGCCGGCGGCGGCGGTCGCCGCGGACCGCTGACGCCGGGGTTGCGCAATAGAATGAATCGTGATTCACTTCTTTGTTGCGCATGCCATACCGAGCCACAGAACGCACCGAGGCCAGGAAGGCCGCGGTTCGCGAGCGGATCGTCTCCGCCGCCCTCGACCAGCTGGCGGACGGCGGCTACGGCTCGGCCAGCGTGCAGGTCGTCGCGGCCCGTGCCGGGGTGGCCACCGGCACCGTCTACCGCCACTTTCCGTCGAAGGGCCAGCTGTTCGCCGAGGTCTTCCGCCGCGCCTCGGAGCGCGAGATGGCGGTCTTCGCGGAGGTCGTGGCGGATGAAGCGCGGCCTCCCGAGCAGCGCATCGCCGCCGCCATCGAGGCCTTCGCGCGCCGCGCCCTGGCCGGTCCCACGCGGGCCTACGCCCTGATCGCCGAGCCGGTCGATCCCGCCGTGGAGGCCGAGCGGCTCGTCTTCAGGCGCGGCTACCGGGACGTGCTCGTGTCGGTGCTCGAGCAAGGCGTGGCCGCCGGCCGGTTCGCGCCGCACGACTCCCAGACGCTGGCCGCCGCCCTGGTGGGTGGGCTGGGCGAGGCGCTGGTCGGCCCCCTCTCCCCCGCCGCCGGAGGCCGCAGGGCCGCCCACCGCAACGAGGCACTGGTGGCAAGCGTGGTCCAATTCTGCACCTCGGCCCTACCCAAGGAGGACAGCCGTGCCGGCGACCCTGCCCACGCATGAGGTCCTAAACCAACCGCCGCCGCTGCTCGACTACAGCGTGTTCGAGGCGGACCTGGCCCTGCAGGAGGCGCTCGAGCGCGAGGGCGGCGGCTGGGGCGTGGACCGCTGCCGCGAGCTGGGCCCGGTGATCGGCTCGGCCGAGGCCGACGAGCACTGCCGGCGCGC
>JAXDIC010000133.1:0-7700 GCA_034664185.1 Thermoleophilaceae bacterium | reverse complement strand
ATCAGGCGAAGACGCCTGCCCGAGTCGCCCTGGTTCTACAGGCTGGTGGTGGCGGCGGGGCCGCTGTCGTTCGTGGCGCTGATCTGCGGTTGGATCGTGACGGAGGTGGGGCGGCAGCCGTGGGCGGTCTACGGCGTGATGCGCACCGCCCAGGCGGTGACGGGGGCGGGCGGCATCCCCGTCGGCTACGCGACGCTCGTGGCCGTCTACGTCGGGGTCGCGGCCGCCGCCGTCTGGGTCCTCCGGCGCCTGGCGCGCGCGCCGCTGGACCTCTCCTCCACCTCCGCGCCGGGGTCGTGACCGGATGCACCTCTACGACCTGCCGCTGATCTTCGCCCTGGTCGGGCTCGCCCTGTACACGGTGCTGGCGGGCGCCGACTTCGGCGCCGGGCTGTGGCAGCTCACCGCCACGGGCCGTCCCGGCGCCGAGCCGATCCGCGAGCACGCCCACCGCTCCATGGGGCCGGTCTGGGAGGCCAACCACGTCTGGCTCATCTTCGTGCTGACGGTCACCTGGACCGCCTACCCGACGGCGTTCGGCTCGATCGCGTCCACGCTGTCGGTGCCCCTGTTCGTGGCGGCGCTGGGCATCATCTTCCGCGGCGCGGCATACGCGCTGCGGTCGGGGGCCTCAGGGCCGAGCGAGGTCAGCCGGATCGACACGGTGTTCGGGGTCTCGTCGATCCTCACGCCGTTCGCCCTCGGCGCCGCGGTGGGCGGGATTGCCTCGCGGCGGGTGCCGGTGGGCAACGCGGCCGGCGATCTCTGGTCGAGCTGGACGGGGCCCACCTCGATCCTCGCGGGGCTGCTGGCCGTGACCACTGCCGCTTACCTGGCCGCGGTCTACCTATCGGCGGACGCCGTCCGGCTCGCGCAGCCGGACCTGGCGCGCCGGTTCCGCGCTCGGGCCCTGGGCACCGGGGTGGTGTCGGGCGCAGTCGCGCTGGGCGGGCTGGCGGTCCTCCACTCCGACGCGCGGCCGCTCTACCAGGGCCTGGTCCAGGGCGACGGCCTGCCGGCCCTGATCGTGTCGGTGGTCGCCGGCGTATGCACGCTGGTGCTGGTCTGGCGCGAGCGCTTCGAGCCTGCCCGCTACGCCGCGGCCCTGGCGGTGGCCGCCATCGTGGCCGGCTGGGCGCTGGCTCAGAACCCGACCCTGCTCCCCGGGCTCACGGTCCAGCAGGCGGCTTCCCCGCACGACACGCTGGTGGGCTTGGTGGTGGCAGTGCTGGCGGGCGGCGCGATCCTGTTCCCGTCGCTCGCCCTGCTGTTCAGGCTCGCGCTGCGCGGGCAGCTGCATCCCGAGCCGGAGGCCGCGGTGCCTTCCCCGGTTCCCCGGCGAGCCCTGCTCTCGGCCTCCGCGCCGGGGCTCGGCGGGCGTTCGGCCGCCGCCTGCCTGGTGGTGGGATTCGGCCTGCTCACCGTTGCCGACGCCGGCTGGGCGCACGCGATCGGAGTGGTTGCCCTGCTCGGCTTCGTCTTCGTCGGGTTCTTCGCCGTCGCGCCGGACCAGCTGGCTTCCCAGCCGACCCTTGAGCCACGCGCCCACCGGCCTACCTCTCCGGGCGCAGGGCCCACGACAACCAGCAGGGAGGCAGAATGACGATCGGCACCAGCCTGTTCCTGATCGCCGTCGGCGCGATCCTCAAGTTCGCGGTCAAGTGGAGCGTCGAGGGCGTTGACCTGCGCGTCGCGGGAGTGATCCTGATGGCCGTCGGCGCCCTGGGTCTCGCGCTCGGGCTCTTCCTCACCCTGCGCCCGGCCAGGCGCGTCCCGCCGCCGATCGAGCCGTTCTGACGGCCGATTCCTCGCCCGCTCGGTCGTGACACTCCTGTAACGCCGCGTTACAGAGGACAGACGAACCGTTACGGAAGGCGCACGGTCGGCCGGGAGCGGGGTCTTACGCCAGCGCCTCCACCGGCTCGACCGGCTCAGTCGGCTCATCGCCCTCCGACGAGCCCGCCGCGCCGATCTCCACCCGCAGCTGGTCGCCGTCGGCGTCGATCGTCACGCCAGCGCCCTCGTCGATGTCGCCTGACAACAGAGCGCGGGCGATTCGCGTCTCCACCTCGCGCTGGATGAAGCGGCGCAGCGGCCGCGCTCCGTAGACCGGGTCGTATCCCTCGCGCGCGATCAGCTCGCGCCCGGCCTCCGTCAGCTCCAGCCCTATGCGCCGATCGGCCAGCCGCCGCCGCACGTCGTCGATCTGGAGGCCGACGATCTGCTCGATCTCCTCGAGGCTGAGCGGCTTGAACAGCACGATCTCGTCCACCCGGTTGAGGAACTCGGGCCGGAAGTGCGCGCGCAGCTCGTCCATCACGCGGTCGCGGACGGCCTCGCTGATCTCCTGCGACTCGCTGAGCCCCTCCAGCAGGTGCAGCGAGCCGATGTTGGAGGTCATGATCACGACCGTGTTGCGGAAGTCGGTCGTGCGGCCCTGGGCATCGGTCAGGCGCCCGTCGTCGAGTATCTGGAGCAGCGCGTTGAAGACATCGGGGTGCGCCTTCTCGATCTCGTCGAACAGCACGACGGAGTACGGCTTGCGGCGCACGGCCTCGGTCAGCTGGCCGCCCTCCTCGTAGCCGACGTAGCCGGGCGGCGCGCCCATCAGCCGGCTGACCGTGTGGCGCTCCTGATACTCGGACATGTCGAGCCGGACGATGTTGTCCTCGGAGTCGAACAGCGCCTCCGCCAGCGCCCTGGACAGCTCCGTCTTGCCCACGCCGGTCGGGCCGAGGAAGATGAACGAGCCGATCGGCCGGCGCGGGTCCTTGATGCCCGCGCGGGCGCGGATGACGGCGTCGGCCACGAGCTGCACGGCCTCGTCCTGACCCACCACGCGCTCGTGCAGCACCTCGTCCAGGCGCAGCAGCTTCTCCCGCTCTCCCTCCATCAGGCGCGCCACGGGGATCCCGGTCCAGCGCGCAACGACCTCCGCGATCTCGTCGTCGGTGACCTCCTCGCGGAGGAGCCGCATCTCGCCCTGCTTCTGGCCCAGGCGCTCCTCCTCGGACTTCAGCCGGCGCTCCAGCTCGGGCAGGCGACCGTGGCGCAGCTCCGCCGCGCGGTTCAGGTCGTAGCGGCGCTCGGCGTCCTCGACCTCGCGGCGGATCTGCTCCAGCTCCTCGCGCAGTGTCTGGAGGTGCCGGATGGCCTGGCGCTCCGCCTCCCACTGGGCCGTCATGGCGTCGGCCTGGGCGCGCAGGTCGGCCAGCTCCTTGCGCAGCGCCTCGAGACGCTCCTTGCTGGCCTTGTCCTTCTCCTTCTTGAGCGCGGCGTCCTCGATCTCGAGCTGCATCACGCGGCGGGTGATGGCGTCCAGCTCCTGGGGCATGGAGTCGATCTCGGTGCGGACCACGGCGCACGCCTCGTCCACGAGATCGATCGCCTTGTCGGGCAGGAAGCGGTCGGTGATGTAGCGCTGTGACAGCGTGGCGGCAGCCACCAGCGCGGCGTCCTGGATCTTCACGCCGTGATGCACCTCGAAGCGCTCGCGCAGGCCGCGCAGGATCGAGATCGTGTCCTCCAGGGTCGGCTCGTCCACCTGCACCGGCTGGAACCGCCGTTCCAGCGCCGCGTCCTTCTCGATGTGGCGCCGGTACTCGTTCAGCGTGGTGGCGCCGATGCAGTGCAGCTCGCCGCGGGCGAGCATCGGCTTGAGCATGTTGCCCGCGTCCATCGCCCCCTCGGCGGCGCCCGCGCCCACGACGGTGTGCAGCTCGTCGATGAACAGCAGGATCCGGCCCTCGGCCGCCTTCACCTCGGCCAGCACGGCCTTCAGGCGCTCCTCGAACTCGCCGCGGAACTTGGCGCCCGCCACCAGCGAGCCCATGTCGAGCGCGAAGACGGTGCGGTTCTTGAGCCCCTCCGGCACGTCCTGGCGCACGATCCGCTGCGCCAGCCCCTCCACGATCGCGGTCTTGCCGACGCCCGGGTCGCCCACCAGCACGGGGTTGTTCTTGGTCTTGCGCGACAGGATCTGGATCACGCGCCGGATCTCGGAATCGCGTCCGATCACCGGATCGAGCCGGCCCGAGCGCGCCTCCTCAACCAGGTCGCGGCCGTACTTCTCGAGGGCCTCGTACGCACTCTCCGGGTTGTTGCTGGTCACGCGCTGGGCGCCGCGCACCTCGGTCAGGATCTCGAGGACGCGGTCGCGCGTCACGCCGTGCTCGGCCAGCAGCCTGCCGGCGGCGTTGCCCGAGCCGGTCTCGACGATCGCGAGGAAGAGGTGCTCGACCGAGACGTAATCGTCCTTCAGCCGCTCGGCCTCCTGCTCCGCGGCGTCCAGCACCTGGCTGAGCGCGCGCGTGACGCGTACGTCGCTGCCCGCCGCTCCCGGTCCGCTCACGCGCGGCCGCCCCTCCAGCTGGCTCTCGACCGCCGCTCGCAGCGCCCCTCCGTCGACGTCCGCGCGCACGAGCAGGCGCGGGATCAGGCCCTCGGGCTGCTCGAGCAGCGCAAGCAGCAGGTGCTCCACGTCGACCTCGGTGTGCCCGTAGCGGAGCGCCTTGGTCTGCGCGTCGTGCAGGGCCTCCTGGGACTTCTGCGTCAGGCGGTTGGGATCCATGCCGTCACCTCGTGGGTCGTGCGGTCGGGGGCTCGTAGCGGCGCAGCCGCTCCTCAAGGTCGTCGATTCGCGCCAGCAGCTGGGTGGCCAGGACAGCGCCGGCGTAGCTCAGGCCCAGGTCGCGGCGCAGGCGCGAGGCGCGCGCCAGGCGCGCGGGCGCGTCGCGCGGGAACAGCGGTTCGCGCGCGCTGCCGCCGACGGGCTCCAGCAGTCCGAGCCGAACGAATCGCCTCACGAGCTCGGGGTGAAGTCCCGCCTCGCGTGCCAGCACATCGATCTCGATCGTCTGCTGGCCGCCGCTGGCGCGCCGGCGCGTGACCCTCACCGCTGTCTGCGTGGCGGCCACCCGGAGTCAGCTCCCCTTGCGGGGGTCGAAGTCCGACACCTCGGCCAGGCGCTCGAACAGCTCGCGCTCCTCGCGGCTGAGCTTCTTCGGCACCTCGATCTTGACCCTGGCGTACAGGTCCCCGCCGTCGCCCTTCGGCGAGGGCAGGCCGTGCCCCCGCAGCCGCAGCTTGCGGTCGGTCGACGAGCCCGGCGGCACCTTCACGCGCGTGGTCCCGTCCACGGTGGGCAGCTCCACGGTGGCGCCCAGCGCGGCCTCCCACGGCGTGACCGGGAGGTCCACGTACAGGTCGCGTCCCTCGACGCGGAAGCGCGGGTGCGGCTTGAGGCGGACCCGCAGGAGCAGGTCGCCCGACGGGCCGCCACTCGAGCCGCCGCCGCCCTCGCCGGCCAGCCGGATTCGCTGGCCGTCGCGGACGCCGGCCGGGACGTTCACGTCGTAGTCACGTCCGTCGCGCAGCGAGATCTTGCGCCGCCCTCCCCTGGCCGCCTCCTCCAGCGACAGCTCCAGCACCGCCTCCTCGTCGCCGCCGCGAGTGGAGAACCCGTTGAACCCGGCCGGCCCGCGCCGGCGGCGGGCCCCCGAGCCGAACATGCCCTCGAAGAAGTCGCTGAAGTCGCCGCCGCCGAAGTCCACGTGGACGTCCTGGAAGCCGCCGCCTCCGGTCCCGAAGCCGCCGAAGCCCTCGAAGCCCCCCGGCCCCCCTCGCGGGCCGCCGCCGGCGCCGGAGACGTCCTGACCAGCCTTCCAGTTCTCGCCGAAGCGGTCGTAGCGCTCGCGCTTCTCGGGATCGCGGAGCACCTCGTACGCCTCCGCGACCTCCTTGAAGCGGTCCTCGGCCTCGGGCTCCTTGTTCACGTCGGGGTGGTACTGGCGCGCGAGTTTGCGGTACGCGCGGCGGATGTCCTCCGGGCTCGCGTCCCTGGAAACGCCGAGCGTGTCGTAGTAGTCGCGAAAGGCGACGGGCATCAGCCCGTCCGCCCCTCCCCGCGTGAGACGACCACCTGGGCCGGCCGCAGCACGCGGTCGCCGATCTCGTAGCCGGAGCGGGCGACCTCGAGCACCGTGCGGTCGGGCACGTCGGCGCTCGGCTGCACCGCCACCGCGTCGTGACGCTCTGGGTCGAAGGGCTCTCCCGCCCGGCCGATCCGCTGAACGCCCTGGCGGGCAAGGATCGCCTCCATCTGCTCCAGGACGGCACGCAGTCCCGCGGCCAGCGGGTTCTCCGGCTCGATGCGCAGAGCACGCTCCACGCTGTCGACCGCCTCCAGCCAGTCGCGGACCATCGCCTCGCGGCTCTCCCCCACCCGGCGCTCGACCTCGCGAGCCGAGCGCTTGCGGTAGTTGTCGAGGTCGGCCAGCGCGCGCTTGTAGCGATCCTCCAGCTCCGCGAGCTGGGCTACGTGCTGCTCGTCCGGGGCGCGCTCGTCGGCGACGACGGTCTCGCTGCCCTCACTCGCGGGTGAACTCTGCATCCACCACCTCGTCGTCGCCTGCGTCCCCGGCGCCGCCGTCGGCCGCCGCGCCGTTGCCCGCGCCGCCGTTGCCCGCCGCCTGACCGGCCGCCGAGGCCGCGGCGGGCAGGCCGTGCACCACCTGCTGGAGGTCGGCGATCAGCGGTCGCACCCGGTCGAGGCCGGCCTGCTCCTCGATCGCCTTTCGCGCGTCCGCCACGAGCTGCTCGGCACGCGCCTTCTCGTGCACCGGCACCTGGTCTCCCAGCTCTCCCACCAGCTGCTCGGCGCGGTAGGCCAGCGAGTCCAGCTCGTTGCGCGCGTCGATCTCCTCGCGGCGGCGCTTGTCCTCGCTGCCGTGCTCCTCCGCCTCGCGGATCATCCGGTCGACCTCGGTCTGGTCGAGGTTGGTGCTCTCCTCGATCGTCACGCGCTGCTCCACGCCGGTGTCCTTGTCCCGGGCGGACACGTTGAGGATGCCGTTGGCGTCGATGTCGAACGTGACCTCGATCTGCGGCACGCCCCGCGGTGCGGGCTTGATCCCCTCGAGCCGGAACCGAGCCAGCTGGCGGTTGTCCCTCGCGAGCTCGCGCTCGCCCTGGAGTACCACCACGTCCACGGCGGTCTGGTTGTCCTCGGCCGTCGAGAACACCTCGGTCCGGCGCGCCGGGATCGTGGTGTTGCGCTCGATGATCTTGGTCATCACGCCGCCCATCGTCTCCAGGCCAAGTGACAGCGGGGTCACGTCGAGCAGCACGACGTCCTCCACCTCGCCCTTCAGCACGCCCGCCTGGAGCGCGGCGCCGATCGCCACCACCTCGTCGGGGTTGACGGTCATGTTCGGGTCCTTGCCGCCCGTCAGCTTGCGCACGAGATCCTGGACGGCCGGGATCCGCGTGGAGCCGCCCACAAGGATCACCTCGTCGATGTCGTCCGCCGTCAGCTTCGCGTCGGACAGCGCCTGCTCCACCGGGCCGCGGCAGCGCTCGATCAGGTCCTGCGTGAGCTGCTCGAACTTGGCCCGCGTGATCGACGTGTTGAGGTGCTTTGGGCCGGACGCGTCGGCCGTGATGAACGGCAGGTTGACCTGGGCGGTGGTGGTGGACGACAGCTCCACCTTCGCGCGCTCGGCGCCCTCGTACAGGCGCTGGAGGGCCTGGGGGTCGGAGCGCAGGTCTATGCCCTGCTCGTTCTTGAACTCGTCGGCCAGCCAGTCGACGATCCGCTTGTCGAAGTCGTCGCCGCCCAGGTGGCCGTCGCCGCTGGTGGACCGGACCTCCACCACGCCGTCGCCCACGTCCAGCAGCGAGACGTCGAAGGTGCCGCCGCC
>JAXDIC010000172.1:0-26414 GCA_034664185.1 Thermoleophilaceae bacterium | reverse complement strand
CGGGGGCGTCCTTGGGGACGACGAACGAAGCCTGGCCGCGATGGCCGAGCTTGGGGTCGACGGTGGCCACGACCACGGTCACGTCGGCGATCCCGCCGTTCGAGATGAAGACCTTGGTGCCGTTGAGCACCCACTCGTCTCCCTCGAGCTTGGCGGTGGTGCGCAGCGACGCGACGTCGGAGCCCGCGCCCGCCTCGGTGACGGCGTAGGCGCCAAGCTTGATCTCGTCCCCCACGCCCATCGTCTCCGGCACCCACCTGCCGATCTGCTCGGGCGTGCCGGAGGAGGCGATCCCGGCGGCGGCCAGCGACGAGGCGTTGACGGCCAGCGCGATGCCGGCGCAGCCCCAGTTCAGCTCCTCCTGGTAGATCACGCCGAAGAGCCCGTCGTTGTCGGACGCCATGGACTGGAGCCAGTCCAGCCCGGTGAGCTTCCACTCGCGGGCCTCGCGGATCACGTCCCACGGCACGCTCTGCTCCCGGTCGTGCTTGGCGGCCACCGGCCGCATGACCTCCACGGCGAACTTGTGGCAATGGTCGCGGAACTCGATCTGCGCGTCACTCAGGCGAAAGTCCACCGAAGAAAGCCTCCGATTCCGAGGTCGTCCCGTCCGCGCCGAACGGCGGCGCGGCGGTTGACTGACCAGTCAATCCATCCGTGAGGATATCGCTTGGAACGACCCGTTCCGCCGCTCGGCGCCCGACCCGGCCGCTATCGTGGCGCGCCGTGCCCCGGCGAACTCTCGCGCTCGTCACAGTGGCGGCCCTGGCGCTGTCGGGCTGCTCGCTGAAGAGCTCCAACGGAGGAAGCTCCTCGCCGGTCGGCAGCGGCGTCAAGTCCGACAGCAAGCAGGCCAGCGCGGAGCTCGGCTTCCCCACCGTCGCCACGCGCGACACCACACGCGTGAGCGGCACCGACGCCGTGGCCGACGCCGCGGGAGTCGCCGCCGCGCTGTTCCCCTCCACCACCCCGCTCGCCAGGCCGGGCGCCGTCGCGCTGGTGGACAAGAACGACTGGCAGGCGGGCATCGCCGCCGGGGTGCTGGCCGGCAGCCCGCTTCACGCGCCCATCCTGCTCAGCGACGGCGGCTCGGTGCCCGGTGCCACCAGCGGCGTCCTCGGGCAGCTGAAGCCCAAGGGCGAGCTCCTGGCGAAGGGCGCGCAGGTCATCCTCGCCGGCGACGGCGTGCCCGCGCCCGGCGGCCTCAAGAGCGGGCGGCTGCACGGCGGCGACCCGTACTCGATCGCGGCGTCGGTGGACAACTTCCAGACCGCGGTCACGGGCAAGCCCACCGCGGACGTGCTCGTCGTCTCCGGGGAGCAGCCTGCCTACGCCATGCCGGCCGCGGCCTGGGCCGCGCGCTCGGGGGACCCGGTGCTGTTCGTCACGCGCACCAAGGTCCCGCCCGCCACGCAGAAGGCCATCGTCCAGCACTCCAAGCCCAACATCTACCTCCTCGGTCCCACGTCCGTCATATCACCGGCGGTGGAGAAGCAGCTGGGGCGGCTGGGCCCGGTCACCCGCATCGACCACGACCTGGTCCATCGCGCCGTCACGGATCCGGTCTCCAACGCGATCGCGTTCGCCCAGTTCGGGTCGCGCGGCTTCGGCTGGGCAGCCAAGCAGCCCGGGTTCAACTACGCGGTGGCCAATACCAACCGCCCGCTCGACGCGGTGGCCGCGGCGGCCCTCGGCAACAACGGCGTCTACGCGCCGCTCCTGGTCACCGACCAGGCCACCAAGGTCCCGCGCCCCCTCGAGAACTACCTGCTGGGCGTGCAGCCCGGCTTCGAGAACAACGACCCCAGCCTGGGGGTCTTCCACCACCTCTGGATCCTCGGCAACCAGGACGCGCTGTCCACCGCGGTCCAGGCGCGCATCGACCAGCTGGCGCAGCTGGTGCCGGTGGACAAGCCGCCGACCAAGTAGCGTCCGCCCGGTGAGCGAGTTCGAGAACCCGGAGCTCGTCGGGCGGGAGCCCACGGTCGAGGACATCCGCGAGCTGATGGGCGCCTCCACGCCGCACTTCGCGCTCCAGATCCGCAACCGCATACGGACGCTCATCGCCGACCTGCCCGAGGGGCACCCCGCGCGCGTCGAGGGTGAGCGGGAGATCGAGCGCCTGGAGCGGATCGCCGTCGAGGGCGAGCACCGCGGCCCGGTCCCCCCGGGCGAGCCCGAGCTGCCCAGCATCCGGCGCGCCGGCGCCGGGTAGCCCGCCCGGCGTGGCCGCGTCCGCTAGCGGCCTGCCGGCCGCCCTCGACCGGGCGCTGCCGCTGCTCGCGCCCGAGGTGAGGAGCGCCGGACGGATGACGGACGGCGGCTACCTCGACCTGCTCGGGGCCGGCGCGCCCGACTCCACCGGCTGGACGCAGGACCTGATGGTCGGCCGGATGGTGCCCACGATCTACGAGCGCTGGTGGCGCCCGGCGCTGGGCCGCGTCGCGAAGGGAGTGCTCGGGCCCGGGATGACGGAGGAGCACAGGATCGCCCGGCTGCTCCTCGGCCTGAGCCCGGGCGACGGCGTGCTGGACGTCGCGTGCGGAACCGGCAACTTCACGCGCGACTTCGCCCGCTCGGTGGGCGTGGACGGCCTGGCGGTGGGCATCGACGTCTCGGAGACGATGCTCCAGCGCGCCGTCCGCGACACCGCGGACGCCGGGCTCTCCGACCGCTCCGCGTTCGTGCGCGGCGACGCCTCCGAGCTGCCGTTCCAGGACGCCAGCTTCGACGGCGTCTGCTGCTTCGCGGCGCTGCACCTGTTCGCGGACCCGATGCGCGCGCTGGACCGCATGACCGCCGTGCTGACGCCCGGCGGCCGGATCGCGATCTTCACCTCGGTCCGGGGCCGATCGGCGCCCCTGCGCACGCTCGAGTCCGTGGCCGGCGCCCGCAGCGGCATGCGGATGTTCGAGCGCGACGAGGTGGTGGCCGCGCTGGAGGCGCGCGGCTACGCGGAGATCCGGCAGCGAATCACCGGGCTCACCCAGTTCGTGGGCGGCCGGCTGGCGGGCTGACGGGGCCTACCCGGTCGACAACCGCGGCAGGGTGGTTCCCCCCGTCTTGGTGCGGCTGCAGATGTTGAAGCCCAGGCGCTTGGCCACCGCCTCGCGGGCGGCGGTCGCCCGGTTGAAGCTGAGCTGGTCGGTGGCGTACCTCCTCTGGTCGCCCGCTTGGGCATCGGCCTTCTCGCGCGTCAGCGCGTCGATGATCGCCCTGGTGCCCGCGTTGTAGGCGTCGAAGTCCTGCTTCGAGTCCGACGGCACGGCCAGCGCTCGCAGCTTCCTGTCGAGCTCGGTGCGGATGGCGATCTCGTCGGTGGCCTGCGCCAGCGCCTCCTTGGCGTTCCTGGGCGCGGGCTTGGCCGGATGCGCGACGTTGGTCTGCTGGCAGAGGGTGTCCGCCCTCCTCACGAAGTCCGCCTTCGAGGGGCCCGAGCTGCCCCCGCAGGCCGCGAGCGCGGTGGTCACGGCCAGCGCGGCGCCCAGGCCGACCGCCCTCCTCATCGATGCCATGCGGCCAATCCTAGGAGCCGATGACCGTGCCGGATTGGGCGCTGACCGGCGCCGGCCCGGCTGCCTCGGCGCCAGAGGTCGGCTTGCAGATCTCCTTGTCGATCTCGTCCAGGGCGGTGCGGATGGACTCGAGCATCGGCCACGCGTCGTCCACCTGGTCGCGGTCGGTGACGATCCCGAAGTCGAGGTGGTCGCGGTAGCTCATCACCGTGATGTTCAGCCCCACCCCGTCGGTGATCACCGACACCGGGAAGTTGGCCTGCAGCTGCGCGCCGGCGCAGTAGAGCGGCTCTCTCGGGCCGGGGACGTTCGAGATGATCACGTTGAGCGGCGGCCGCATGCCCTGAAGGCCGAGCACGACGCGCGACGCCCGCGCGTGCACCGCGGGCGGGATGAACTGGGTCGCGTCCTGGAGGATCGTGGCGGGCACGGCCTTGTGCCGCTCCTTGGCGACCTTCAGCACCTCGTGAGCTCGCATCAGCCGCTCGCGCGTGTCCGCCACGTCGGTGGGGATCGGGGCGACCATCATCGACACGCGGTTGCCGAACGTGCCCTTCTGCTCCTCGGTGCGGACCGACACGGGGACCATGGCCACGAGCGGCTCGCTGGGCAGCTCGTCGCGCTCGAGCATCCAGTTGCGCAGCGCGGTGGCGCAGAGGGCGATCACGACGTCGTTGACCGTGATGCCCAGCTCGTTCTTGATCGCCTTGACCCTGTCGAGCGAGACCGAGCCGAACGAGAAGCGCCGGTGAGGCGAGATGCGCGTGTTGAAGCGAGTCTGCGGAGCGCGCACCCGGTCGGACTCGAGGATGCCGCCGTCCTCCGATCCAGGAGCCAGGCGCAGGAGGCGCGTCGTGAGCTTGCTGATCGTGGCCGCGCCCGGCAGGATCGACACGCCCGGGATCTCGTCGAGGTTGGACAGCGTCGTGGGAAGGCCTCGCAGCGCCCGGACGGGCTGGCGCGGCAGTCCGAGGAGCCCGCGTCCCAGCATCTCCAGCTGGCCGGGCGCACGATCCGGTCCGCTGAACTCCTGCGGCAGCGGGATCTCACGGCCCTCGGGGCTCGAGTCCAAGAGGACGCTCAGGATCTCGGCGCCCGACACGCCGTCGATGGCGGAGTGGTGGATCTTCGTGAGCATGCCCACGCGGCCGCCCTCCAGGCCGTGGATCAGATACAGCTCCCAGAGCGGGTGGGCGCGGTCGAGCGGCCGGGAGAAGATGCGCGCCACGGTCTCGGCCACCTGCGCGTCCCCGCCCGGCGGGGGCACCGCGGAGTCGCGGATGTGGAAGTCCAGATCGAAGTCGGGGTCCTCGATCCAGTACGGGTGGTCGAGTCCGAACGGCACCGGGGTCAGCCGCCACTTGAACGGAGGCAGCAGGTGCAGGCGCTCGCTGAGCAGCCTGCAGAGGTCCTTGCGCGTCAGCTCTCCGCCTGGCGCTGTGGACGGGTCGTACACGGCGAGCCCGCCCACGTGGCCGTACGTCTGGGCCGACTCGAGGGCCAGGAACTGCGCGTCCAGGCTGGTCAGCTGGCGCATGCCGGCGTCATACCGCCGCCGCCGCGCGCGACAGGCCCGCCAGCTCTGCCACGCGGTCGCGGAGCTCGCGAGCGGAGCCGAACAGCGCGCCGTCGGTGCGCGCGCGCTTGAGGAAGAAGTGCAGGTCGTGCTCCCAGGTGAAGCCGATCCCGCCATGCACCTGGAGCGACGACGCCGTCACGCTCCAGCCCGTGTCGGACGCGTAGGCCTTTGCCATCGAGGCCGCCAGCGGCAGCGACTCGGGCTCGTGGTCCGCCGTCCAGCTCGCGTACATGGTGGTCGCGCGGGCGCTCTCCACCTCGAGCAGCATCTGCGCGCAGCGGTGCGACACGGCCTGGTAGGCGCCGATCGGGCGGTCGAACTGCTTGCGGTCCTTGGCGTACTCCACCGCCATCTCCATGGCGCGCTGCGAGACGCCCACCAGCTCGGCGGCCAGCGCCACCTGGATCCGCTGGATGGCGCCGTCCACGTCGCCCTCCAGCGCCTCGCCGCCCCCGTTCGCCTGCACGCGGAAGAAGCGGCGCGTGGAGTCGATCGTGTCGGAGCGCTCGGGCTGCGCGGAGGCGGCCTCCACCACCGACGCCGAGCCGTTGTCCAGCAGCACGACGAACTCGGCGGTGTCGGCGTCGGGCACCAGCGGAGCCGCCCCGTTCGACACAACGCCAACGGTGCCGCGCTTCTCGCCGGATGCAACGCCGGGCAGCAGGCGCTGACGCTGCTCGTCGCTGCCTGCGTGGGCCACCAGGAGCCCCGCCGCGGCGTTCGAGAAGAACGGAGTGGGCGCCAGCGCGTAGCCCAGCTCCTCCATGACGATCGTCAGCTCGACCTGCCCCAGCTCCTGGCCGCCGTGGGCCTCCTCGACGAAGATGCCGGGCCAGCCGAGCTGCGAGATCTCGCCCCACAGTGCGTCGTCGTACTCGCCGGCCTCTGCCAGCTCGCGCACCTTCTCCAGCTTGTAGCGGCTGGCCAGGAAGTCGCGCGCCGTGGACTTGATCGCCTGCTGGTCGTCGGAGTAGTCGAAGTTCACCGCAGCCTCGGCAATCCCAGGACGCGCTCGGCCACGATGTTCTTGAGGATCTCCGTGGTGCCGCCCTCGATCGAGTTCGCGCGGGCGCGAAGGAAGCGGTAGGTCCAGGCCTCGTCGATCAGCGGGGCGTCGGCCCCCCGGACGTCCATCTCCAGCTCGGTGAGGGCCTGGTTGGAGTCCGACCACTGCCACTTGACCAGGGAGCCCTCGGGACCGGGGATGCCGGTCTTCATGATCTGGGTCAGCCCGCGCGAGGCGTTCAGGCGCAGGGCCTCGGCCTCGATGTACAGCTGGGCGATGCGCTGGCGGATGACGGGGTCGTCGTCCAGCCCCTTCTCGCGCACGAGCTCCATCAGCTCTCCGAGCGCGATCTTGAGCGCGATGGCCGACCCGAAGCCCAGCCCGGCGCGCTCGTGCATCAGCGTGGTGATGGCCACGGTCCAGCCGTTGCCCACCCCCCCAACCACGTTCTCGTCCGGGATCCGCGCCTCCTCGATGAACAGCTCGTTGAACTCGGCCTCGCCCGTGATCTGCCGCAGCGGGCGCACCTGCACCGCGTCCTGCTCCATATCCATCAGGAAGTAGGTCAGCCCCTTGTGCTTGGGCACGTCGAAGTCTGTGCGAGCGACCAGCATGCACCACTTGGCCTCGTGGGCGAACGTGGTCCACACCTTCTGCCCGGTGACCACCCACTCGCCGTTCGACTTGACGGCCTTGGTCTTGAGCGACGCCAGGTCGGAGCCCGACTCCGGCTCGGAGAAGCCCTGGCACCAGATCTCCTCGGCGGTGAGGATCGGCTTGAGGTAGCGCTCCTTCTGCTCCGGCGTGCCGTGCGCGATCACCACCGGACCGCCCATCACCAGGCCCAGCACGTTGGCGGTCATCGGCGCCTTGGCCCGCACCATCTCCTCGTTGAACAGCGCCTGCTCGATCAGCGTCGCGCCGCGGCCGCCGTACTCCTCGGGCCACGAGAGCCCGGCCCAGTGGGCGTCGGCCAGCTTGCGCTGCCAGGCCTTGCGGAACTCGAACGCGGCCTCGTCGCCCTCCGGCTCGGGGCCGGGATGGTTCTCCTCCAGCCACGCGCGCAGGTCGTCGCGGAACTCCTGCTCCTGGGGCGACAGCGTCAAGTCCACAGAGGCGGGGATCCTACAGGCCGCCCGCGGGCGGCAGTCCAGCCGCCCGTGCTACGACTCTTGAGTGGAGCCCCGACGGCTGTCGAGGACCTCCAGCAGGGCGTCCACGATGCGCGGGTCGAACTGCGAGCCGGAGAAGCGGGTCAGCTCTTCGCGGGCGGCGGCGTGCGGCATGGCCGAGCGGTAGGGGCGGTCGCTGGTCATCGCGTCGTGGGCGTCGCAGGCCAGGATGATGCGGGCGCCCAGCGGGATCTCCTCCCCCGCCAGGCGATCCGGATAGCCGTTGCCGTCCCAGCGCTCGTGCCCGTGGCGCACGAGCGGGCGCACCCCGGCAAGGAACTCGACGGGGGCCAGGATCTGCTCGCCCACCACCACGTGGCGCTCGACCTGCGCGCGCTCCTCGTCGGTCAGCGGGCCGGGCTTGTTGAGGATCGACTCGGCCACGGCGATCTTGCCGATGTCGTGGAAGGCGGCGCCGTAGCGGACGTCCCTGAGCGCGACACCGGACAGGCCCAGCCGCCTGCCGACGGCCTCGGCGTTGCGCACGATCGAGCGCGCGTGGCTGGCCGTGTGCGCGTCCTTGGCCTCGAGGGCCGCGGCCAGCGCCTCCGCGGTGCCGATGTAGGCCCGCTCGAGCTGCTCGTAGAGCGTGGCGGACCGGAGCGCGGCGCCGAGCTGGTCGGCGACCGTCTCGATCAGCCGGGCGTCGGTCTCGTCGAAGGCCTCGGGAGCCGCCTCCTGCACGTCGATGGCGCCCCACAGCTCCGAGCCGACCCAGATCGGGGAGACCAGCTCCGAGCGCACGGCGCCCGTGGCCTCGGCCGCGAAGTAGTCGGGGTCGCGACCGGTGTCGCCCACGACGATGGTGCGCCGTTCGCGCAGGCAGCGCCCGATCACGCCGGAGCCGCGCGACTGGCGCCAGGGCTCGGTCCGCCGCTCGTACGCCACGCCGCGGCCCGCCACGGCCTCGATCGTCTCCTCGTCGAGCGGGCGGATGACCGCGCACGTGAGGTATCCGAACGCCCGGTGCAGCTCGTCGACGGCGGCCTCGAGGATCTCCGTCACGTCGGTCATCTCCGACAGCCGCGCGCCAAGCGCGTTGGCAAGCGTGAGCTGGCGGTTGCGCTTGCGCAGCGGCTCTCCGTCGATCGGCTGGGTGCCGCGCCTGACCGGCTCCGGGGCGGTGGGCGGAGTCTCGTCGGGCTCGCCGGGGCGACCCAGCACGAAGCTCTCGGGCACAGACGACGCCGAGATGGCCACGCCGCGGACACCCCTCTGCTTGCCGTACAGCAGCGCGCGATCGGCCTGGCGCAGCAGCTCGCTGGGCGAGACCCCGGCGGTCCACTCGGCCACTCCGGCGGTGGCATACGTGGTGACCTTGTCGTGACCGAGCTCGGCGATCGACTCGCTCAGGCGCTGGATGGCGCGGTCGGCGATCTCGCCCCCGCGATCCTCCTCGGAGTCGACGGAGACGATGGCGAACTCGTCGCCCCCGTAGCGGGCGACGAAGTCGTACGGGCGGACCGCCTGGCGCAGGGCACGGCCCACGCGCCGCAGCACCTCGTCGCCCGCCAGGTGGCCCTGGCGCTCGTTGACCTGCTTGAAGTCGTCGAGGTCGATCAGCACCACGCTGAGCGAGCGCCCGGTGCGGCGGCTGCGCTGCATCTCGCGGCGGAGGGTCTCGTGCAGGGCGGCGTGGTTCATGCAGCCGGTCAGCGCGTCGGTGCGCGCGGCCTCGGCCAGGTCGGCGTGCACGCTGGCGTTGCGGCACGCCACGGCCGCCAGCTCGGCGAAGCTCTCGAGCAGCTGAGCGTCCTCGTCCAGCACCACCCGGTCGCCGGTCCAGCCCGCCCACATCACGCCGCGCAGCTCGCCGTCCCAGCGCATCGGCACCGCCAGGGCGGTTCGCACGTCGGCGAAGGGCGAGCCGACCGTGGGCGCCGCGTCGCGCACGTAGTCGTTGGACAGGATCGGCCGCCCCAGCTCCAGCGAGCGCCCGGCGATCCCGCCGGCCTGCTCGACGGTGCCCGCGCCGCCCTCGTGGGCGACGCTGGACGCCTCCAGCGCCAGCGACGTGCCGGCGCTGCCGCGAAACACCAGCACGCGGTCGGCCCCGATGATGCCCGCGGCCTCCTCGCAGATGCGGGGCAGCACGCGGGTCAGGTCCAGGCTCTCGTTGAGCGCCTTCGCCGCGCGCCCGATCGCCGACTGGCGCGCGCGCTGCGCGCCGTGCTCCTCCGCCAGCATCAGCTGGGCCAGGCTGGCGCGCGCGGCCTCCGCCAGCGCGGCGGCGGCCTCCAGCTCGGCCTCCTCGAACACGCGCGGGTGCTCGTCGGCGATCAGCAGCACGTGCGCCAGCGCGCCGCCCGGGTGGGCCATGGGCGCCACCAGCGCTGCCTGCGGCCGCGGCTGGAGGCCGCTGGCCAGTGCCAGCTCGCGCGCCTGCGCGGTGCTCAGCCTCGTGGGCAGGCCCGCCAGCAGCACCTCGGCCAGGGGCGAGGCCTCGTCGAGCCCGAACCAGTCCTGGTGAGGCGGTGGCGGATCGCCTGCCACGACAACGGCTCGGCCGCTGCGCTGGTCCACCACGAAGACGAGCGCGGCCGACACGCGGAAGTACGCGCGCGCCTCGCGCACGAGCGCGGCGGCCAGAGCGTCGGGACGCTCGGCGCTGGTGGCGGTGGCCAGGAGGCGCGAGACGGCGTTGATCGCCTCGCCGCTTCGGACCGCCGGCGGCTGGTCAGGTGAGTTGCTCGTCCTTGGTTCCCCCCCTGCGGGACCGATTGTAGCCCGCGGAGGCAGCATCCGACATGGGTTTACCGTCGCCGGCGGACACGTTGCAGGCCGGGCGGCGGGTCAGTCGCCGCCGTGGCCGCCGTTCCCGCTGTGGCCGCCGTCGCCCTTCCCGTGGCCCGCGCCCTTCGGCCCCTTGCCCGGCTTGGCGGCCTGGCCCGGATTGGCCGCGGGGGCCGCGCCGCTCGGGGCGGCGCCGGCGCCCGGGCACGTGTCGAGGTTCAGGTGGTCGAGCATCCAGCCGCCTCCCGAGCGGACCAGGTTGACGGTGCCGCAGACGTGGTCCACGCGCGAGACGTGGTGGGCCTCGGACTGGAGCTGAACGGTCGCGGAGCTCGCCGTCTGGCTGAGCGTCCTCATCACGGGGAAGCGGATGCTCTGGAGCGTCGACTGACCGGCCTGGAACGAGGCCAGGCCGCCCAGCTGGCTCTGGAGGCCGGGGGTGGCCAGGGCCCAAGCCGCCCCGTACTGGTGGCTCGCGGCGTCCTGGTAGAACGAGGTGACGGCGCCGGTCGGGGTGGAGGCCCCACCGGACGAGCCGGCGGCGGACCCGGATGCACCGGCGCTGGCCTTGGCCTTGCCGTGGCGCTTCGCGGATTCGCCGTGCTTCGTCGCGGCGGTCTTCTGGCTCGATGACCCGCCCGAGGAGAGCGCGACGACCACCCCCGCAACGAGCAGCGCAAGCACGAGCGCGGCGAGCGCAAGCGACCGGCCGCGTGGGCCGCGTGAGGGAGCCGGCTCCACGACCCGCGCCGCGGGCGCGGCACGGCCCAGCGGGACGGTGGCCGAGGTGGCCGGCGCGGTGCTCGCGGGCTGGAACGCCCGCTCCAGCCGATCCACCAGCTCGCCCGCCGAGCCCGGGCGCTCCGACGGCTCCCTGGCCAGGCCGCGCCGCAGCGCCGCCGCCGCTCCGGGCGGCGCGTCCGGCAGCGCGTGCGTCAGGTCCGGCGCCGGCTGGGTGACCACCCGCTGCGCGACCTCCAGCGGCGTCGATCCCTCGACCGCCCGGCGGCCCGACAGCGCCTCGTAGGCCACGGCCGCAAGCCCGTAGACGTCCGCGCCGCGGTCGCCGGCGCCGCCCTCGAGGCGTTCGGGCGCCATGTACGAGGCGGTGCCAAGCACGGAGCCGCTGCGCGTGATCCGCGTCTGCTCGGCCGCGGTGGCGATGCCGAGGTCCGCCAGCTTCGCGGTCCCGTCGCGGCGTATCAGGACGTTGGCCGGCTTGACGTCGCGGTGCACCACCCCGTGCTCGTGGGCGTGGTCGAGCGCGTCCGCGATCCCGCGCAGCAGCGGCAGCGCGCGCTTGGCCGGCAGCGGCCCGGCGCCCATCTCGTCGCGCAGCGTGTGCCCCTCGACGTACTCCATGACGATCAGCACGCCCTCGTCGTCGGAGACGATGTCGTAGATCGCTACGACGTTCGGGTGGTTGAGCGACGCGCCCAGCCGCGCCTCGCGCTGGAAGCGCCGCGTGAGGTCGTCCTCGGCCACGTCGCCGTGCAGCCGCTTGACCGCCACGCGACGACCGAGGCGCTCGTCCTCGGCCAGGTACACGGTGGCCATGCCGCCCGATCCGAGGCGCCTGATCGTCCTGTAGCGCCCGGCGAGGAGCCTGCCTGTCGTTCCGACGGCCATCGGTCTGGTTTACCCAGGCCCTTCTGGTTTAGCCCGCCCCTACGAGAGGCGCTGGATCAGCGTGCCGGTGCCCAGCCCGCCGCCGCAGCACATCGTCACGAGGCCGATCTCCTTGTCGGAGCGCTCGAGCTCGTGCAGCAGCGTGGTGATCAGGCGCGCGCCGGTGGAGCCCAGCGGATGCCCGAGGGCGATGGCGCCGCCGTTCACGTTGACCCGGTCCATGTCAGGCTCGAGCTCGCGGCGCCACGCGGCCACGACGGAGGCGAACGCCTCGTTGATCTCCACGAGGTCGATGTCGTCCATCTTCATCCCGTTGCGCTCCAGGAGCTTCCTGGTGGCCGGGATGGGGCCCGTGAGCATGATCACAGGGTCGACGCCCACGGTGGTCTGGTCCATGATCCTCGCGCGCGGCTTGAGCCCGAGGGCGTCGGCCTTCTCGCGCGCCATCAGCAGGACCGCCGCCGCGCCGTCCGAGATCTGCGACGAGTTGCCGGCCGTGATCTTGCCGTCCTCCTTGAAGGCCGGCTTGAGCGACGACAGCTTCTCGAGGCTGGTGTCCGGGCGGATGCCCTGGTCGGTGACGTACGTGTCGCCGTTCACCTGGAAGGGCGCGATCTCGCGCTCGAAGCGACCCTCCTCGGTGGCCTGGTGCGCCTTCTGGTGCGAGCGCAGGCCGATCTCGTCGAGCTCCGACCGGGGGATCTCCCACTGGTCGGCGATCATCTCCGCGGAGATGCCCTGCGGCACGAGGTTGTACTTGGCCATCAGCTCCTCGGGCCACGGCGAGCCGACCTCGTCGACCCACTTGAAGCCCACGCCCATCGGGATGTGGCCCATGTGCTCGACGCCCGAGCCGATGACGGCGTCGTGCACGCCCGCGGCGATCAGCGCCGCGCCGAAGTTGACTGCCTGCTGGGCCGACCCGCACTGGCGGTCGACGGTGGTGGCGGGGGTCTCGACCGGCAGCCCGGCCTGGAGCCAGGCGTTGCGGCCCACGTTGAACATCTGCTCGCCGTACTGCTGGACGCAGCCCGTTACGACATCCTCGACCTCCTCGGCCGGGATGCCGGCGCGCTCGATGACCTCGGTGTAGCACTTGGCCAACAGCGCGTTCGGGTGCGTGTCCTTGTAGTAGCCCTTCTCGGGATGCCCGCGTCCGATCGGCGTGCGGGCAGCCTCGACGATGACAACCTCACGGCCGTGTCCGTTCTGCATGTTGGTTTCGACCCTCCGAAGCTCGTTTCGACGGCGATCGCGGGCCATGCCCGCGCCAAGCCCCGTCCCGGCGACTGCGCTGAGCCGTCCAGGCGGCGCTCCTCTGGTTACTGTACTGGATTGACTGGTGAGTCAACCAAGCCTCACTGAGCGCCTGGGGATCGCCGGCACCGGCGCGGTGGCCGCTGGCCTGGCGCGAGTCGCCGCCGCCCGGGGCGAGGTGGTGGTGTGGGCGCGCAGCGCGGAGTCGGAGGCGCGCGCCCGCGAGGAGATCGGGGACGAGGCGCGCATCACCACGCACCTCGACGCCCTGCGATCGTGCAGCTTCGTGGTCGAGTCGGTGGTGGAGGACATCGCCGTCAAGCGCGACCTGCTGGGCCGCCTGGGAGGCCTCGTGCGGGACGACGCGGTGATCGGCTCCACCACCTCGTCGCTGTCGGTGGCCGAGCTGGCGGAGGCCACCGGCCGGCCCAACCGTTTCGTGGGCCTGCACGTGTTCAACCCGGTGGAGCGGATGGAGCTCGTGGAGCTGGCGTATCCGGACGGCGCCTCCGAGCCGACGCGCCAGCGTGCGCGCGAGCTGTGCGCCTCGCTCGGCAAGACGGCGGTGGAGGTGCCGGACGTGCCCGGGTTCGTCGTCAACAGCCTGCTCTTCCCCTACCTGTTCTCGGCGGTGCGGTTCCTCGAGCGGCACCCGCTCGACCCGGAGGCCGTGGACGCCTGCATGAAGCTGGGCGCCGCTCACCCGATGGGCCCGCTGGCGCTGCTCGACTTCGTGGGCCTGGACGTGGCCGCCGCCATCGGCGAGTCGATCGGCGTCGAGGTGCCCGACCGGATCCGCGAGCTGATCGCCGCGGGGGCGCTGGGGCGAAAGACCGGAGCGGGCTTCTACAGCTACGGCGACGGGTAGCCGGGCGGCGCTACCGCGAGCTGGGCCGGTGGACCAGCGCGCGCGACGGCAGACCGTTTGCCAGGTCCCAGACCACGTCGGCCTCGCCTATCCCCTGGAGGCCGGCCAGCTCGCTGACGCGGTCCCACGGAAGCTGCGCCTCCGGTAGGTCGTCCCAACGGGCGAGGTCGAGCGCCTCGCGGGCTCCGGTGAGCGACGGGCCCAGCTCACCCTGCGCGTCGAGCAGCAACTTGAGGGCGTCGCGCTGGGAATCGGTGAGGCGGGTGGACCACATGGCAAGACCTCCTGAGCGGGAGATGCTCTTGCCGATCGAACTTAACTCCCCTCGCGGACGGACTCGCTCCGCTCCGCGCCGGACTTCCCGCGCCGTTCCGGCTCGTGGTCGCGGATCCGCACGGCCTCGATCCGGTTCTCGCGCACGGACTCGACGCGCAGGGAGTAGCCGTTGGAGCGCACCATGTCGCCGCGCTTGGGGAGCCGGCCCAGCTCGCTGAACACGAATCCGCCGACCGAGTTGTAGGCGTCGGACGCGCTCGGCAGCTCCAGTCCGTAGTCCGCGAGGTCGGTGATCGGCACGTGACCGCGCACGTACCAGTCGCCGTTGGCCAGGCGCCGCACGGCGCCGCCGGCCTCGTCGGCCTCGTCGAAGATCTCCCCCACGATCTCCTCGATGATGTCCTCGATCGTCACGATCCCGGCGGTCCGTCCGTACTCGTCCACCACCACGGCCATCGACGTGCGCTGGCGCTGGAGGTCGGCCAGCAGGTCGTCGAGCGGCTTGGTCTCGGGCACGATCAGCGCGTCCTTCACGGACGGCTCGATCGACGCCTCGGGGCTCTCCGTCATCAGGAGCCGCGCCAGCGAGTTGTTGTGCACGATGCCGCGGACGCGATCGGTGTTGTCCTCCTCCGTCACGAGCAGGCGCGTGTGGCCCGAGTCGATGCAGCGGCGAAGCGCCGTCTGGACGTTCTCGGAGATGTCCACCGTCACGACGGCGGGGATGGGAGTCATCACCTGCCGCGCCTGCTGCTCGTGGAGGTGGAAGACGCCCGAGAGCATGCCCGCCTCGCCGGGGTCCAGGGTGCCGCCGGTCACGCTGCGGGCGATCAGGAACTTGAGGTCCTCGGAGGTCGTCTCCTCCTCCCCCACGTCCTCGGGCCGCACGCCGAGCGGGCGCAGGACGAGCCCCGCGAGCGCGGTCAGGGTCACGCTGATAGGGCGGAACAGCCGCATGAAGAACTGGAGCGGCCGCGCGATGCGGCGGGCCATGCCCTCCGCGTGAGCCACCGTGTACACCTTGGGCACCAGCTCGCCCAGCGTGATGTGAAGGCTGGTGAGGATCGCGTACGACAGGATCCCGGCGATCGTGATCGCGGCGGCGTGGCCGAGCGGCCCGCCGAGCGGCCCCTTGAGGTAGTGCGCGATCGTGGGCTCGCCGACCGCGCCGATGCCGATCGACGCGAACGTGATGCCCACCTGGCACGCGGCTATGTACTCGTCGATGCGGTCGATCTGGCTGCGTGCCAGCTTGGCGCCCTTCACGCCCTCGTCCGCCAGCGCCTCGATCCGGTCGACGCGCGAGCGGACCAGCGCGTACTCCGCAGCGACGAAGAAGGCGTTGGCCAGGATCAGGAGCGGGACGCCGATGACCAGCAGGGCGATCATGCAGGCGCCGTCGGTTGCCGGCTACTTCGAGGAGGTTCGTCGTCGCTCACGGCGATGCCGCGCAAGCTAGCAGGCCGGTCAGCGCAGTCGCCTGGCCCGAGCGCTGGCCACGTAGATCTGACCCGGACCGTCGCGCTCGGACTCGAACGCCACGGTGGCGCGCCCGCCGGAGCACGCCAGCCGCGGCCGCCAGGAGTCGCCCGCGCGCGGGCCGCCGTCGTCCACGCGCAGCGCCCGCGTGCCCGCGCGGCCGCCGTGAATGCGCACCAGGCGGATCTGCGACTGCGGGCGGCTGGCGTCCTGGAACGCCACGAGCGCACCGGATCCGCTCGCGCAGATCGACGGCGAGAATGTGGACACCTGCCTCGTGCCGTAGGGGTCGAGGCGGAAGTTGGCCGCCCCGGGCCTGGCCGCGTAGATGTCGTACTCCTGGTGCGGCACCGACCCGGCGGAGTCGCGCTTGCGGAAGTCCGTCCACGCCACCAGCGGGTCGCCTGCCACGAACGCGGGGTCGGGCGAGTGGGCCAGCTCCTCCACCTGCTCGTCGGCGGCGGTGGCCGGGTTGTCCTCGGTGTTGTCGGTCACGCGCCGCTGTGGATCGAAGCTGGCGCCGCCGTCCGAGGAGAGCCGGGAGAAGGCTCCCCAGTCGTAGTTCTGGAAGTCGATCCAGGCCACAAGCACGCGCCGGCCGCTGGCCGCGACCCGCGGCGCCCAGGCGTTGTCCAGCGCCGCGGCCAGCGGAGCGGGCTGCCCGGTGTCCAGCCGCTGCGCGGGACCGGGCACGCCGTGTGTCACGCGGGCGTAGTAGACGCCGGCCTGCGGCAGGCCTCCGTCGGCCGAGCGCGCCCGCTCGTCCACGAAGACCGCATGGACGGTGTCGCCTGCCCCCTGCGCCAGCGCGGGCCGCCACTGCGCCACGGTTGCCGGCGGCGTCGTGTCAAGCGCCCGCGGCGCCCCGAAGCGGCGACCGCCGTCCGCCGAGCTGGCCACATACGCCCGATGGGTGCCGGTCGAGTCGTCGTCCCACGCCACGGTCAGCCGCCCGTGCGCGCCCAGCGCCACCGCCGGCCACTGCTCGTCGGCGGCCCCCGGGCGTCGCCCGGTCGGGCGCACGGGGCGCGACCAGTGCCGGCCGCCGTCGGACGTGCGCGCGAGCAGCACCTGCTGGCGCCCGCCGCGCCGCTCCTCCCACGCCACCACGCCGCGGCGGGCCCGCATGGCGATCGCGGCGTTGCGCTGCTCGTGCGACGAGGGGTGCACCGGCAGCGAGCGTGAGAAGGGCGTGCGAGCCAGGGTGCCGCGGTACGGCCGCCGGCGCGGGTTGCGAGCCACCGTCACGTCGCGCCACAGGACTCCCTCCACGTGGCCGTTCTCGCACGGGCCGGGCTTGGCGGGATCCGGGCACTTCACCCCCGACCCGGTTATCAGCGCCCTGCCGGCGGCGGCCAGGCGGTGGCGGCGCCGCGGGAACGGCTCGTTCGCACCGAGCGGGTCGGCCACCACCCACGGCAGCACGCCGGCCAGGCCCGGCGAGTCCGGCTGGCCCACCAGGTGGCCGCGCGTGTTCGAGGCCGGCTCCCGCGCGCCGTGCGGCTTGAGCGCGATGTGCGACTGCGCGTCGGCTGCGAACTCGAACGCGTTGCCCACCAGGTCCGGCTCGACCATCGCCTGGAGCGACGGCATGCGGAGCACGTCGTTGTACCCCGCACCCAGCATCGTGTCCGGCGACCACATGCGCGTGTCGTCCACGGTGTCCCCCACGAAGAACTCCGGCTGCACCAGCAGGTCCACGTGCTGCTCGTCGAGCTTGTCCTGGACGTCCGGCATCCAGGCGTCCTTGCTGGTCACGAAGCCGAGCGTGCCCACCGGCGTGCGAACCGCGGACAGCCCGCGGCTGACCTCGCCGGGCACGAGGTCGAGCTGGCCCGGCAGCTCGGTGGGCGTGAGGTAGGTCTTGACCTGCTTCGACCGCAGCCGTCCGGTCGGGTCGAACAGGAGCGCCATGTTGGAGGGCTGAGCGGTGACGGCCTCGTACGCGTAGTCGCGCGTGGGGTCGAACGGGTCGCCGAGCTGATGCACGCGCTGCGGGTCCTGCTCCTGGCACAGCTCGCCGTCGGGCAGCCGCGCCGGGCTGGCCGAGTTGAACGCGGCGATGTCGTTGCACACCACCTTCCAGTCCTGGGCCATGTCGATGCCCGCCTCGAGCCAGACGTGGTACCGGCGTGCTATCTCGCTGAACGTCTCGACGCCGACGTGCGCGAACGTGTCGGTCAGCGACAGGGCCAGCAGGCGGACCTGCGGCACGCGGGCGGCCACATCGGGGAACTTCGACGAGTAGTACGCGTTCTGCGGCGCGTACGCGGCCAGCAGAGCGGCGATCGCGTTCGTCAACGAGCCCGAGTTGCGCGCCGCCTGGGCCCGCTGGCCGGTCAGCGCCGCGAACAGACCGACATCCTCCGGCCACACCACCAGGTCGCGCGCGGTCTCGACGGGCCGCGCCGGGTCCGTCGGGCCGAGCAGGTGGGAGGCGAAGTCGTCGGCGCCGGACTGCATGAGCGGCGCTCCCGGCCCGCGCAAGCGCCGGTCCGAGATGGCCAGCATCTTGTCGCGGAAGGTCGCGCGGCTCTGCATCCACGCCAGGTCCAGCTTGGGCTGGACGGCGAAGACGCGCACCCGCCGCCCGTCGGTTGCGGCGGCCTGCGCCGGCGCGACCAGGGCGAGCGCGGCGGCGGTGACGGCCGCCGCGCCGCACGCGCGGCTAGGCCAGCGAATCGATGCGCGACGCAAGCTGGAAGTCGTTCTCCGTGATGCCGCCCTCGGAGTGCGTGGAGAGGGCCACCGTCACGGTGTTCCACGAGATCGCCAGATCCGGGTGGTGGTTCATCTCCTCGGCGGGAGCGGTGATCCGGTTCACGAAGTCGATCGAACCCTTGAAGTCGTCGAACCTGAATTCCCGGCGGAGCTCGTCGCCGTTGCGCTCCCATCCGTCGAGCCCCTGAAGCCGGCTCTGGACATCGTCGTCGCTAAGAAGTGCCATGGTTCGGTCGATGCCTCCCAGGATCGCCAGCCTTGTCCCCTCCGCCACCGAAACGCTGTTCGCCCTCGGACTCGGGGACGCCGTCGTCGCGGTCACGCACGAGTGCGATTATCCGCCAGAAGCCGCCGAGCTGCCCCACCTCACGCGCAGCATCGTCCCCGAGGGCCTCGGCCCCGCCGACATCGACCGCGCGGTTCGCGAGCGCACCGAGCGCGGCGAGGCGATCTACGAGCTCGACCACTCGCTGCTGCGCGAGCTCCAGCCCGACCTGATCGTGACCCAGGCGGTGTGCGAGGTCTGCGCCGTCTCCTACGACGACGTGGTCGCGGTGGCGCAGGAGCTCAGCCCGGTTCCGGAGGTGCTCTCGCTCGACCCGTCCACGCTGGGCGAGGTGCTGGCGGGCGTGCGCGACCTGGCCGCGGCGGCGTGGGTGCCCGAGGAGGGCGAGCGGCTGGTCGGCCTCCTGGGCGAGCGGCTCGACCGCGTGACCGGCTGTCTCGTGGGCGCCGACCGGCCACGCACCGCCGCCCTCGAGTGGCTCGACCCGCCGTACGTCGGCGGCCACTGGGTGCCGCAGATGATCGAGCTGGCCGGCGGGGAGGACGTGCTCGGCTTCGCCGGCGAGCGGTCGCGGGTCGTGGGCTGGGACGAGCTGGCCGCCGCGCGGCCGGACGTCGTCGCGATCGTCCCCTGCGGCTACGACGCGGCGCGCGCCGCCGAAGAGGCACGCGGCTACGCGGAGCCCCTTGCGGCGCTCGGGGCGGAGACCATGGTGGCATTCGACGCCGCGGCCTACTTCTCGCGGCCCGGTCCGCGGCTGGTCGACGGCGTCGAGCTCTTGGCGCACGTGCTTCACCCGGACCGCACCGACACCCCTCCTGCCGGACGCGCCATCGCGCTCGCGCGCGACCCGGCAGGAGCGACCTGACCGATGGCGCAGAAGCACGCCGAGCACCAGATGGTGATCGCGGCCACGCCGCGTGACTGCTTCGACACGCTGATCGACTACGAGTCGTTGGCGGACTGGCAGTCGGCCGTCAACTCGTGCGAGGTGATCACGCGCGACGCGGAGGGCCGCGGCGAGGAGGTCGAGTTCGAGATCGACGCCCGCGTGAGGACGGTCCACTACCGGCTGCGCTACACGTACGAGCCGCCGCACCGGATCGCCTGGGAGTACGTCGAGGGCGACGTGCGGGACGTGGACGGCGAGTACATCTTCGAGGACCGCGGCGACGGCACCACGCTGGCGACCTACAGCCTGGTCCTGGATGCCGGTGTCTGGGTGCCCGGCAAGCTCGCGCGCGCGCTCAGCGAGCAGGTGATGAAGGGGCAGATGGAGGAGCTGAAGCGCCGGGTCGAGGAGACCGTGGCGGGATCGTGAGCGCCGCTACTAGCCGGCGCTGACCACGATCGACCCCGCCACCGAGATCGCTCCGATCGCGCCCACCAGGAGATACGCGGCGGCCTGAGGGATGCGGGCGCGCGGCACCAGCTCGTAGAGCACAAGCGCGGCCAGCGCACCTCCGACCAGCCCGCCCAGGTGACCGCCGATCGAGATGCCGCTGATCGTGAACGTAAGCAGCAGGTTGATTCCGATGAAGAGCGCAAGGCCGCTCTCCATCAGCGCCACGCCCCGTGAGCGCAGGATCACCACCGCCGCGCCCGCCAATCCGAAGATCGCGCCGGACGCTCCCACGGTGAAGCCCGTCGGCTGGAGCAGCAGCGCCCCGAACGACCCCGACAGGAGCGACACGAAGTAGATGATCCCGAAGCGCACCCGGCCCACGGCGGGCTCGAGCATGTTGCCCAGGACGTAGAGCACGTACATGTTGAACGCGAGGTGCAGGAATCCCGCGTGGATGAAGCCGGCCGTGACCAGGCGCCAGAGGTCCCCGTCGTGGATGGTGGCGCGCGAGAGGGCGCCGTCGCTGATCACGGTGCCGCCGCCCAGCCCCGTGCCGGCGTTGGCGCCGCTCAGCGACGAGCCAACCGCCACCGCGACGCTGATGCCGATCAGGACGTAGGTCAGCGTCGGCGCGTGGACCGGCCCCGTGCCCCGGACCACCCGCGTGCGCTCTCGCGCGCACTCCGGGCAGCGCATGCCGACCGACGTGGTGGTCATGCAGTCGGTGCAGATCGGTCGCCCGCAGTTGGAGCACGAGACGCCGGTCTCGCGGCCGGGATGGCGGTAGCAGACTTCCATCCAGCCGACGATAGCCGGGCGGCGACGCGCGCCAGCGCGCGCTGGCGGCCCTCAGACCCTTACGCGGATGACCGGCGGCTCGGTGGGGCGCGTCGCGCCGCCCGCGCGCTCACGCGTGACCAGCACCTCGTCGACGCCCTTCACGCCCCCCGGGATGGCCGCCACGCCGCTGCCGTCGTTGCCAACCGCGAACAGGGCGCCGGCCGGACGGACGGTGCCACCGCGACGGGTCCACACCTCGTAGACGCCGCCCGAGCCCAGGACCCGGAGGCCGGACACCCGCAGCGTGGCCGGCCTGGTCTGGCCGTGGACCTCCAGGCGCGCGCTGCCGCGCGGGAACACGGCCGGATCGACGCGGGCCGACAGCACGCGATCGCCCGAGCCGCCGCGCGCGAGCCTCTCGACGCCGAAGCCGATCGCGCCACCCACGAGGACCAGCGCGGCCGCGGCCCACGCGAGCTGGGGGCGGAGCGTCTGCAGCCGTGGCAGCCCGAGTCGCCGCCGCGGTGGCGGGCTGGGCGCGGCCGCGGGGCTCCGCTCGCGCGCCTCCGCCTCCACGACCTCCATCAGTGAGCGCTTGAGCGATGGCGGCGGCTCGAACGCCTCGACGGATCCCGGCAGCGCGTCCGCCGCCAGCCGCAGCCGCTCGAGCTCGTCGCGACACGCGCCGCAGCCCATGAGGTGGCGCTCGAAGATCTGCGCCTCCAGCTCGGGCAGCGCACCCAGCAGGTAGGCGCCGACGTCGTCGGCGTAGCGCTCGTGATCGGTCGCGGTCATAGGGCAACCTCTTCGTTGAGGGTACGCCTCAGCTTCTCGAGACCGAGCCTCATGCGTCCCTTCACGGTGCCGATCGGCATCTCCAGCATCTCCGCGATCTGCGTGTGGGTGAAGCCGCCGAAGTAGGCCAGCTGGATGACCTTGCCCTGCTGGTCCGGCAACTCGCCTATCGCCGCCCGGACCGTCTGGGCCTCGTCGCGGCGGGCCACCTCCAGGTCGGTGCGCTGCGGGGCCTCCAGCCGCTCCTCGATGCCCTCCGCGCTGGCGCGGCGCCGGTCGTGCACGAGGTTGCGCCGCAGCGCGTCGATGCCGCGGTGGTGCACGATCCCGAGGACCCACGAGCGCACGCTGCCGCGCTCGCGCTGGTAACGAACTCGACTGCGCCAGATCGACAGGAACGCCTCCTGCGAGATGTCCTCGGCCACCGTTCGGTTGCCCACCATTCGGTACGCCAGCGAGAAGGCGGCGCCACCGTGCCGGTCGTACACGGCCTCGAAGGCGCGCGCATCGCCGGCGGCCACGAGCTCCATGAGCTCCTCGTCGGCGAGTCTGTGGATGTCCTTTGAGCCGATCAATTGCGCGCGCCCGGGTGGAGGCCGCTCCTGGCCGACTCTACGCGCGGGCTCCGATTGTGGATCAGGCGACGAGGCGATCGTCGTCCACGCGCTCGCGCAGCTTCCTGAGGCCGAGCCGGACGCGGCTCTTGACGGTGCCGTGGGGCAGCTCGAAGCGCGCGGCGATCTCGCTGGTCGACAGCTCGCCCCAGTAGGACAGGGCCAGGGCCTCGCGCTGGGGAGCGGGAAGCCCCGCGACGGCCGCGCGCAGCTCGGAGCGCTCCGCGGCGGCGCCAACCGCGATGTCGGGCTCGTCGGCAATGCGCTCGTGCGGCACGGCGGCGGCGTGCTCGAGCCGCTCGTGCGCGCGACGCGCGGCGCCGGCGGCCCGCAGCGCGTCGAGCGCGCGACTCCTCGCCATCACGCGCAGGTAGGCACCGAGGGCGCCGCGGCTTCGGTCGAAGGATCCCGGGCGGCGCCAGAACGCCAGGAAGACCTCCTGGGTCACGTCCTCGGCCTGCGCGCGGTCGCGCAGGATCTGATGCGCGGTGCGGAACACCCCTCCCGCGTGCCGGTCGTACAGATCGGCGAAGGCATCGACTTCGAGGGGCTCGGATGCGGTTCGCGGGGCCAAGAGGGGCGACACCGTAACACAGACCGATACCGGATCCGCTATCGCATTGTTAAGGCTACGCAACATTCTGGGCGCTGGCGGCCCACTCGCAACCGCATCCGACATCGGTCCTTCCCCCTTGTGCGTTACATTTGCGGCATGCCGATGCGGGCAACCACCGTCCGGTTCTCGGACGACCTGTGGGGGCTGCTCGAGCGCGAGGCCGCGGCTTCCGGGGTCAGCGCCGCGCAGTTCGTGCGCGACGCGACGGTGCTGCGCATCGCCTACCTCATGGGGCGCCGGGGGGATCCAGGGCTGGAGACGACCCTCGAGCGGCTCGGCGCCGGCTCCGCCGCCACCACGCCCAGCGCCCAGATCTCGCCGGACGTGGTCGCGGCCGTACGCGACCCGGAGCGGCTCCGCGCGCTGCGCGCGACGGGCCTGCTCGGCTCGCCGGCGCAGGAGAACTTCGACCGCTACGCCCGGATCGCCGCCGAGGCCCTCAACGCGCCGGTCGCCCTGGTCTCGCTGGTCGACGAGGAGGAGCAGTTCTTCAAGAGCTGCCTCGGGCTGCCGGAGCCGTGGCAGTCCAGGCGGGGCACGCCCCTGAGCCACTCCTTCTGCCAGCACGTCGTGGCCTCGCGTCAGCCGCTGCTGGTCGACGACGCCCGCGAGCACCCCGTGCTCAAGGACAACCTCGCGATCCGCGACCTGAACGTGGTGGCTTACGCCGGCATTCCGCTGGTCGACTCCGGCGGCCAGGTGCTGGGCACCCTGTGCGCCATCGACCACCGGCCACGGCAATGGAGCGCGCGGCAGGTCGCGCTCCTCAGCGACCTGGCCGCATCGGTCACGCGCGAGATCGAGCTGACGCGAGCCGCCGGCGCCAACGGCGCTGAGAGCGCGGACGCCGGGTCCAGCTAGATCGTCTAGCGCCTGAAGCGCTTGCGAACGTCGCCGGAGACCTCGCGCATGCCCTTCTGAAGGGCGCGCACCCCGCGTGCCTGGCGCTGACGCTGCTTCTGGCGGGCCCGGACCAGCACCAGCGCACCGCCGGCCGTGCCGGCCACGACGCCCGCCATCACAAGGCGCGCCCAGCGGCGCGGATCCCGGAGGGCCCGCGGGTCGAACTCGGCCAGCTCGCCGACCGCGGCGTCGGTCAGCGCTGTCAGCCGGCGCTCCAGCCGCTCGGTCATCGTGCCCGGCGGGTCGATCGGCACCAGCGCGCCTCTCAGCAGTCGCTCAACCTCGCTCATCGCCAACCCGTTCCTCCTGCTGGAGACGTTCCTCCAGCTGCTTGATTGCCCGATGCAACAGCACCTTGGTTGCGCCCTCGGAGCGCCCCAGCGCACGCGCGATCTCGCGATTGTCCATATCGATCGCGAAGCGCATGATCAGCGCCTCGCGGCGGTCGTCCGGAAGTCCGGCCACGCCCCGCAGCACCGCCTGGAGCTCCTCCCTGCCCTCGACCAGGTCCTCCGTCTGGTGCGGCGCCGTGATCACGGCCGCGTCCTCGAGGTTGGTCTGCGGCCGGCGCGAGCGGTCTCGGTGGTAGTTGGCGGCCAGGTTGTGGGCGATCCGGATGAGCCAGGGCCGCAGCGGCCGCCCGTTGGACTCCGCCTGTGCGCGGGCGAAGTGCCTGTACGCCTGTAGGAACGTCTGCTCGGTGAGGTCCTCGGCATCGTGGTGGTTGCCGATCCGGTAGTAGCTGTAGCTGTAGACGTCGCGCAGGTGGGCGCGGTACAGCTCGGTGAACTCGCGGTCGAGTTTCGCCTTGTCGAGCTCGGTTTCGATGCATTCGAGCGTACTCCTCCGGCTCCTGGCCTCGGCCCGTTGCCCGCCTGCCAGCGCCGCTACGCCACGCGCCGGAAGCTCGGGGCTCGGGTCGCCTCGTCGCACACGCGCAGGGCGGCGCGCTCCAGCACCTCGGCCAGCTGACGGCGGCGGTCGGCGTCGTCGCAGCGAAGCTCCACGTCGCCGTCACCGTCCAGCAGCCCGGCCACTCCCGCGGGGATCCCGAGGCTGGCGATCGCGGCCGCGGTGGAGCGCTCGCGCAGGTAGCGGGCGGGCAGCTCCGAGTCGGCCCGAAGCCCGCCCCTGACCGGTAGCAGCACGGTCGTGCGCTGCCCGATCGAGGCACCTATGCGCGCGATCGCGGCGGGCTGGGCCGAGAGCGGCACGGCCAGCACGAGGAGGTCCACCCCGGTCAGCTCGATCTCCGGGACGGTGCACGGGGTGACCGAGTCCGGCAGGCTCAGATGCTGGAGGCGATCCGGGTTGCGACCGGCGGCCGCGATGCGGTCCGCCTGCGCGAGGCTGCGGCAGCCCAGCTGGACCTCCAGCCCGGCCCGGCCCAGCAGCGCGGCCATGGCGGTGCCCACCTCCCCCGCCCCCACGACGGCCGTCTTGCGCATGGCGGGCAGGCCTCCCAGCCACTCCCACTGGAGCTCCACGCACGGCCAGATCCGAGCGGTGACCTCCGCCGCCAGCGAGGGCGACGCGGCCTCGAGTCGCGGGTAGGTGAGCGGACGGCCGCAGCGCACGCGGACCTTGACGGGCCGGATGCGCCAGCCGCGGCGAGCATGCTCGCTGCCGGCCACCGCGATCGGCACCACCGGGGCGCCGGTCTCGAGGGCCAGCCGGCCGACGCCGCGCTTGGGCGAGCCGAGCGCTCCGGACCGGATGCGCGTGCCCTCGGGAAAGATCACCAGCGCGTCGCCGCGCGCGAGGATCGCCTTGGAAGTCTCGACGGCCTCCTCGTCGGACTCGCCGCGCCTGATCGGGAAGGCGCCGAGGGCGTTCAGGAGCCAGCCCTGCCAGCGCTTGGCGAACAGCTCCTGCTTGGCCACGAAGTACACGGGGCGGCGAAGGCACACTCCCACCACGAACGGGTCGAGGAAGCTGCGGTGGTTTGCGGCCAGGATCACCGGGCCGGTTCGCGGGATGTGACCGCGCCCGTGGCGCTCCACGCGGAACCAGAGCAGGATCGCGGGCTGCAGGATCGCGCGGGCGAGCCAGTACACGGGGCGGTTCACGCCGCGCCGCCGGACGCGGTCGTGGTGGCGCGCCTGCGCGCGGTCGGTTCGGAGGCTCCGGGCCATGCCTTCATTACCACCGCGACCGCCGTAGCGTTACGCTGCTTTGCCATGACGCTCGAGCGAAGCCTTCGCGGCGCCCTGGCGGGCGGGATCGCGGCAGGCGTGTGGGCGGCGCAGCAACCGCTCGACAAGCGCGTGTTCGACTGCGACTACGACGACGCCGAGCTGCTGGGCAAGCTCGTCACGCGCGATGCGGAGTGGCTGCCGATCGGCATCGCCCTCCACATCCAGAACGGCGCCCTCTTCGGGGCGGGATACGCCCTGGCCCAGCCGTTCCTGCCGGGACCGCCGGTCCTTCGCGGTCTCCTGGCCAGCATGGCGAGCAACTTCGCCACGTGGCCCGCGGTGGGCCTGGTGGATCGCCACCACCCAGCACGCGGCGACATGCCCAAGCTGTCGGGCAACCGCCGCGCGCTGGCACAGGTCACGTGGCGGCACGCCCTGTTCGGCGTCCTGCTCGGCGCGCTTGAGCACGTGCTGAACGACCGCAGCGCCGACGAGCCGCCGCCAATCCCGGTCTCGTCAAACGGCCATGGCGACCTCGAGTCGGCTGCCGTGGCCGTCGCCTAGCCGCCCTCCCGGCGTCTTAGACTCGCCCCACGGGCCGGAGTAGCTCAACTGGTAGAGCAGCCGCCTTGTAAGCGGCAGGCTAGGGGTTCGAGTCCCCTCTCCGGCTTTTTGGAGGAGATTGCTCGACTGGTGCGGGCG
>JAXDIC010000092.1:0-11293 GCA_034664185.1 Thermoleophilaceae bacterium | reverse complement strand
GAGGTCACGGCCGTCGGCCGGCCCTTCTACAAGGCCGGCAGCCAGCATTACAACGTGGTGGGCCCCGTGGTCTTCACGCGGGACACCGCGGGCACGCGGACGGTCACCGTGCCGCCGACACGACTCGGCTCGCTCTGCGGCAAGAAGATCGACTGGCTCGAGCTGCCGCCCGCCTAAGCCCTACACCAGCACCTGCCAGCTGGCGAACTCCGCGGTCAGGACCGCCAGGGCCGCCGCCGAGGCGACCAGGGCGGCATTGGTCACCCCGCGCCGCTCACACGCGCGTGCCCCCCACATCCAGATGGGGAAGACGACCAGCATGTAGCGCGGCAACGAGCGCAGGGGCTCATCCACCACGGGGTTGCAGACGGCCGGCACCAGCATGGCCAGCGAGTAGACCGCGTAGGGCGCCGGCAGCGTACGGAAGATGGCCACCAGGGCGATCACCGCGAACACGAGGAAGCCGAACTCCAGCACGATCGGGAAACGGAGATCCGCGGGCAGCGTCCCCTCGACCGCGTGGAAGGCGGCCACCGCGCCGCGACGGATGCCCTCGAGCGGATTGACCACGCCCTGGTGCCCGAAGAAGATCTGAGCCCGCCGCCAGGCCTGCGCGTCGCCCACGGCGACGCGCAGGTAGACGCTGAAGGCGATCAGCCCGACCGGCGCCAGGCCCAGCCAGAGGATGCTCCGATCGGGCCGGCGGGCCGGCGCCAGCCGCCTTAGGAGCTGGCCGACGGTGGCCTCGGGCCGGTCGTTGTAGAGGTAGATGACCAGGAGCGGCACGAGCAGGACAACCCCCAGATTGCGCGTGGCGGACGCCACGCCCGCCAGCGCGCCCGCGGTTGCCCAGCGACCGGTGCGGGCCGCGTAGATGGCGCCGACCGACTCGAGCAGGAAGAGGCTCTCGGTGTACGGCGCGCTGAAGAACCAGGCGACCGGGCAGAACGCCACCACCAGCACCGTCGCCCGCGCGACCGGAGCCCCCAGCTCGAGCGTGACCAGGCGGTGGAGCAGGTACAGGGCGGCCAGGAGCGCCGCGGCGGATATCGCGTAGGCGGCCAGCACCGCCGCTCCCGTGCTGGCGAACCCGCCCAGCAGCCGGACCAGCATCGGGTAGACGGGGAAGAACGCCGGCCGGCCGACGCGCGCTATCCCCTCGACCGTGCCCGGGTCGTACCCGTCGCGGGCTATCTGGATGTACCAGTGCGCATCCCAGCGCAGGAGCGGCGAGAGCAGGAAGTCGAGCACCCCGCTGGCCGGCCAGGAGTCGAACGGGTGCGCGAGCGCGTGCTTGGCGTGCAGCGACGCGCCGCCCGCCCGAAGCGCGGCGGCCCCGAACACCGCGGCGGCCGCGACCAGCAGGCGCGAGCCGAGGAACGCGCGCCACGCGTCCCTCGCTGCGATCGGGTCCAGGCGGCCGCGCACCAGCTCGAATCTATTCGCCGGCCCCGCACCGCACCTTCCAGATGTGATTCGGTTGAGGTGGCGATGAGCGCGTCCGAGCCCGTCACCGTGGCGATCCCCGTCCGAGACGGGGGTCCGCTGCTCGAGGAGGTGCTGGCGGCCGTGGCCCGCCAGCGGGTGGACCGTCCCGTGGAGCTGCTGGTGGCGGACAACGGGTCCACCGACGGGTCGCGCCAGCTGGCCGAGCGCCACGGCGCGCGGGTGATCGACGTGCCGCGCGGCGGCTTCTCGCATGGCGGCACGCGCAACCTGCTGGTGGACCACGCCGTGGGGACCCACGTCGCGTTCCTGACGCAGGACGCCGTGCCGGCGGGCGACGACTGGCTGGCCGGGCTCCTGGAGGGCTTCGCGCTGGCGCCCGAGGTGGCGCTGGTGTACGGCCCCTACCTGCCGCGCGCCGACGCCAGCCCGATGGTGGCGCGCGAGCTGACCGAGCTGTTCGCCGCGATGGCGCCGGGCGGGCGGCCGCGGGTGGACCGTGGCCTGCGTCCGGAGGATCGGCGCCCCGGCCCCGTCACGTTCTTCACCGACGCCAACGGCTGCGTGGCGCGCTGGGCCTGGGAGCGGGTGCCGTTCCGCGACGTCGAGTACGCGGAGGACCAGCTCCTGGCAGCCGACATGCTGGCCGCGGGGTTCGCCAAGGCGTACATGCCCGCCGCGGGTGTCGTGCACTCGCACGACTACCCGCCGCTCCAGCGCTTCCGGCGCTTCTTCGACGAGTTCCGCGGGCTGCGGGAGGTGTACGGGCACGTGGAGGAGGTCGGCCTGCGCTACACGGCCGCGCGGGTGCGTCAGTCCGTGACGGCCGACCGCGCGTTCGTCGCGGCCCGCGGCGGGCGTGGCGAGCAGCTGCGCTCCGCCACGCTCGACTCGTTGGCGTTCCACCTGCTGCGAGCGGCCGGCGCCGCGCTGGGCTCGCGCGCCGACCGCCTTCCGCCGGCCGTCCGGCGCTGGTGCTCCCTGGAGGGCCGGGCCAGCTTCCAGCCGGTCGATCTGGGCCCTGTCGCGGGCGCCCCCGCGCGGGCCGCGTAGATTTGCCGCGATGCGAGACCGGCTCGAACAGCTCCTGATCGGCCCCCGCAGCCTTCCCAGGCGCGCGTGGCTGACACTGCGCTACCAGGGCCTGGGGGCGGTCGTCTTCCGCCTCGTCACCTTCCCCCTGCGGCTGACGCCGCTGGGGCGCCGGATGGGCCTGGGCCGCGCCCCCAGCCAGGTGGCTCGCGCCCGCGGCTGGTACCGCGATCGCTGGCGCCCGGTGACGGTCGTGATCCCCACCTACGGGTCGCCGGACCAGACGATCGCCACCGTCAGGTCCGTCCTGCGCACCACCGACCGCCGGCGTGTGGACGTCGTCGTGGCCGACGACGCCAGTCCCACCGCCGATCGCGACCGTCTGCGCGCCGAGCTGGACGGCGAGGTCAAGCTGGTCCTGGGCGAGGAGAACGTGGGCTTCGCCCGCAACGCCAACCGGGGGCTGCGCGCGACCGACGGCACGCGCGACGTGGTGCTCCTGAACAGCGACATGGTGGCGTTGCCCGCCTGGCTCGAGACCCTGCAGTTCGCCGCCTACCAGTCGCCCGACGTCGGCATCGTCGGGCCCAAGCTGCTGTACCCGGACCGCACGATCCAGTCCGCCGGCTCCTACCGCAACCTGGGCGCGCCCGACTGGTTCGACCACCGCTACCGCTTCAAGCCGGCGGGCGACGGCCCCGCCAACGTCCCCACCGGGGCGCTGGCGGTCACCGGCGCCTGCATGTACGTCAAGCGCACGACCATGGACCGGATCGGCCTTCTCGACGAGCGCTACGAGATGGCCTACGAGGACGTGGACTGGTGCCTGCGGGCATGGGAGGCCGGCACGCGCGTGCACTACGAGCCCCCGTCCACCCTGATCCACCTCGAGTCGAAGTCGCGCGGCACCCAGCAGGGCGACCGCGAGCTTCGATCTCAGCAGCTGTTCTGGGACAGGTGGGGCGACTGGTTCGACGCGCGTCCCGTGCGCACGCCGGACGGCCGCCTCCGAATCGTCTACGTGACAGAGGACACCGGCGTGGGCGGCGGGCACCGCGTGGCATTCGAGCACTTGAACGGGCTGGCGGCCCGCGGGCACGACTGCGCGCTGTACACGCTCTCCGGCCCGCCGGACTGGTACGACCTGCGCGTGCCCGTGCGGAGCTTCGCGAGCTACGACGGGCTGGCGGCCGCGCTGGCCGAGCAGGACGCCATCAAGGTCGCGACCTGGTGGAACACGGCGTCGCCGGTGTGGAAGGCGTCGGTCACCCGCGGGGTGCCGGTCTACTTCGTGCAGGACATCGAGACGTCGTACTACCCCGGCCAGCCGCACATGCACGACGCGGTGCTTGCCAGCTACCGCGAGGAGTTCCACTACCTCACCACGTCGACGTGGGTGGCCGATGGGCTGCGCAAGCTCAACCTGGAGCCGTCGATCGTCGCCCCCGGCGTGGACCTGGGCACCTTCCACGACCTCGGCCGCCAGCGAAGCGATCGCGCGCTCGTCTCCCTGGGACGCTCCCAGCCGCTGAAGAACCTCGACCTGACGATCGACGCCTGGAAGTCGATCCCCAACGGCCGCCCCGAGCTGTGGCTGTTCGGCATCGAGCCCGAGCTGGCCGAGCCGCACGGCGCGCGCTACTTCACCGCGCCCAGCGACCAGGAGGTCAACGAGCTCCTGAACACCGCCACCGCGCTGCTGCAGACCTCCCGCCACGAGGGCTTCTGCCTGCCGCTGTTGGAGGCCATGGCGGCGGGCGCGCCGGTGGTGTGCACCGACGCTCACGGCAACCGCGACTTCTGCCGCGACGGCGAGAACTGCCTGATGGCGGAGGCCGACGCGGCCTCGGTCCGGTCGGCGCTGGAGCGCCTGATGGGCGACAGCGACCTGCGCCGGCGCCTGTCCGAGGAGGGCAAGCGGACCGCGGAGCGCTACGCCTGGGAGGGCCGCATCGACGAGCTCGAGCGGTTCTTCGAGGACCTGGCGGCCCGCCCGTGAAGGCCGGCCCGTGAGGGTCTGCTTCCTGGCGCACGAGCTGGGTCGGGGCGGCGGGGTCAACACGATCCTGTCCTATGCGCGGGCGCTGAACGCCCGCGAGGGTTGGGAGGCCCGGATCGTGCTGACCGGCGGGCCGCCCGCCGACCAGCCCGCGGCCGCGCGCGAGGTCCCCGTGAGTCGTCTGGGCGACCAGCCGCTTCCGGAGTGCGAGCTGGCGATCGCCACCTGGTGGGCCACCGCGGGTCACCTGTGGGAGGTGCCCGCGCGGCGCCGGATCGTGTTCCTCCAGAGCATCGAGAACCGCTTCTACGAAGAGCGCCACTTCTTCGAGCGCTTCGCCGCCGAGCAGGTGCTGACGCTGCCGGTGCACTTCGTGACGGTGGCCGGCTGGATCCGCGACGCGCTGGCCGAGCTGCGGCCGGACGTGCGCTGCGAGGTGGTGCGCAACGGCATCGACAAGGACGTATTCTCACCGGCCGCGCGCGAGCGCCGGGACGGCCCGCTGCGCGTGCTGGTGGAAGGTCAGCCGTCGATGTGGTTCAAGGGCGTCGAGCAGGCGGTGAGCGCCGTGCAGTCGATGTCCGAGCCAGCCGAGCTCACCGTGGTGGCGCCGGACCCGCGACAGACCGGGGCGATCGACGGTGCGCGCGTGGTGGGCGGGCTGGAGCCACCCGGGATGGCGGCGCTCTACGCGGAGCACGACGTGCTGGTCAAGCTCTCGCGGGTGGAGAGCCTGGGCCTGGCCCCGATCGAGGCCTTCCACGTGGGCGTGCCGGCGCTGGTCGCCCCCTACACGGGCCACGAGGAGTACATGGCGCACGCGACGAACGGCCTGGTTGTCGGGTTCGACGACCAGCCCGGGACCGTCAGGGCGCTGGACCGGTTGGCCCGCGACCGCGACCTGCTCGCGCGCCTGTCGCGCGGGGCCCTGGAGACCGCCGCCGCGTGGCCGTCGGCCGGCGACTCGGAAGCCGCCTTTGCCTCCGCGCTGGAGCGACTGGCGGAGCAGCCCGAGCCCGAGCCGGGCCCCGCGCTCGCCCACCTCCAGCGCGCGCACCGGCGCTGGCTGGAGCTGAGCCGCGAGCACGCGCGCGAGCTGGAGCAGGCGCGCGGGGCGGTGCGCTGGTACCAGCGCGCGCTGGCCGAGTCCCGCGCCCACACCGAGGAGCTGAACGCCGCGCTGCGCGACGCTGACGAGCAGCTCGTGGACGCCACGCGCCGGATCGAGGAGATCAAGGCCACGCGCGCGTACCGCGCCGCCGTTGCCGCCCGCCAGGTGATCCGCAGGAGGCCTGGGTGAGCGCCACGACGATCGCCATCGTGGCCGGCCCCGCGGCGGCCGGCCTCGCCGGCCTGGACGGCCGCTTCGACTGGGGCTCGGTCGCGACCGTCGCGGGCGCCGGCTCCTCGCGTCCCGACGCCGAGCTCGTGGTCGCCCTGGGCGGCACGGGCGGCGGGAGTCCGGACGTGCGCTGGCTGGCCGAGCCGCCCGGCGAGCCGCCGGTGGGGAGGGTCATCGCGCCCGACGGGGACGACCTCTGGAGCCGCGCGCTCTGGCCCGCGCGCGACGAGCTGTTCGAGCTGCCTCCGGCCGACGCGGCCGCCGGCGTGCTCGTGGTGGCGGCCGACGAGGAGCGCCGGGCGGCGGTGCTGGAGAGGCTGGCCGACCGGGGCGTACCCGTCGCTGGAGCGGCGGAGCTGACGGCCGGCGCGCTGGCCGCCGCCGCCACCGTCGCGTTCGCTCCCGACGAGCAGCGCGAGCGGCCCATGCCCGGTGCCGCGCCCGCCGTCCTGGCGGCCGGGCGCCACCTGATCGCGCCGCGCTGCCGCACCTCCTTCGGACTGCTGGCCGGCACCGATCACCTGGCCGCCAGCACCGAGGACGACGTCGTGCAGTACGCCCACGCGCTGTTCCGCTTCCCCGACTCGTTCCAGCCATTCAGGGTCTTCGGGCGGCTGGCGGCGCAGCGCCACCGCGCGTCGGTCGTCTACGGGCGGCTGGTGGACGACCTGCGGGCGGAGGCGACGGTTTGACGCGAGTGCTGCTGGTCAGTCCGTTCGCTCCGGCGGGCGGCGCGGAGCGCGCCTTCGCGAGCCTCGCGCGCAACCTGCCGTCGCACGGATTCGACCCCGTGCCGGTCCTCCTGGAGCGCGGCCCGCTGGAGGACTGGCTGGACGGCTGCGAGCTGGTCGACGCGCGGTGGTCGCGGAGCCTGCGCCCGATCTCCACCGCGCGGACGGTCGCGGACCTGCACCGCCTTGCCCGCCGCACCGGCGCCCGCGCGATCGTCTCCAGCAAGCAGCGCGGTCACATCGTCGGTGGACCGGCGGCCGCCGCCGCGGGCCTGCCCGCCGTCTGGTGGATGCACGACATGCCGCCCGAGGGCCTCCTCTACCGGCGGCGAGAGCCCTGGAGGCGCTACCACGTGGAGGCCATCGCTCGCCGCATCCCCGCCGCTCGCGTCGTGTGCGGGAACGATCGGGCCGGTCGCATCCAACGGTCGCGCACGCCGGGCACGCGGGTCGTCGTCATCCGTCCGGGCCGGCCGCTCCGCGGACTGGCCGCGCGCGCCGGCGAGGGCGCGGAGCTTCGGCGAGCGCTGGGGCTGGGTGGCGCTCCGATCGTCGGCGTGGTGGGGCGGATCGGGCGCGCCAAGGGGCAGGACCTGTTCCTAGAGGCCGCGGCGGCCATCGCCCGCGATCGTCCCGAGGTGCGGTTCGCGCTCGTGGGCGACGCGATCCTGAGGACGGATCGGGCGTTCGGGCGCACGATCGCGCGGCGCGCGGAACAGGGGAGCCTGGCGGGCCGGATCCTGCTTCCCGGCCATCAGGACGATCCCGTCCCGTGGCTCGACGCGTTGGACGTGGTGGTCATCCCGTCGCGCACGGAGGTCGGTCCGCTGGTCCTGGGCGAGGCGCTGGCGCTTGGCAAGCCCGTGGTGGCCACCCGCGTGGGCGCCGCCGTGGAGGTGATCGAGCACGGCCGCAACGGCCTGCTGGTCCCGCCCGAGGACCCGGCCGCGATCGCCGCCGCGGTGGACGTCCTGCTGGGCGATCCCGAACTGGGGCGTGCCCTGGGGACGGCGGCCCCTCCGGCGGCCCAGGCGTTCTGCGACATCGGGATGACGAGGCGTTTCGCGTCGATGCTCGAGGAGCTCGTCTAGATGCGGATCGCCGACGTCTGCCCGCGCGCCTTCCAGCTGGTGCAGAACGGCATGCGGGCGCGGATCGAGGGGATCCTGAGCCGGCTGGCCGAGCGCCACGAGGTGCGCCTCTTCACACAGCCGCGGTTCGGGCAGCTGGCCGCCGCACGGGCGCTGCCTCCTCCAGGGCCATACACCAACCCCGCCGCGGCGCTCATCTGCGAGCTGGGCCAGGCTGCATGGCCCGGTGGACCCGTGCTCGCGGGAGCTGCCCTGCGCGTCACGCGGCCGCGCAGCCTCACCGCGCTCCTCGACTGGGCCGACGTGGCGCTCGTCGAGTTTCCGTGGCAGTTCGACCGCTGCGCGCGCGTCGCGCCGCCCGGGCTGCCGCTGGTGCTCGCCGGCCACAACGACGAGGTCGAGAAGTTCAGGTCCTACGCGCGCGGCCTCGGCGTCAGGGTCATGGACCGGCCGTGGCTGCGCTACATCGAGCGGATGGAGCGTCGCGCCTTCGAGCGCGCGGCGCTGGTCCTGGCCGTCAGCGAGCCGGACCGCCAGTCGCTGCTGGCGCGCTACGGGGGGGATCCGAGCCGGGTGCTGGTGGCTTCCAACGGCGCCGACGTCGAGCTGCTCACGCCCGCGGGGCCGGAGCGTCGCGCGGCGGCACGGCGGGCGTTCGGCCTGCCCGACCGTCCGGTGGCGCTCTACATAGCCGCGCCGACGCGCACGAACATGCTCGGGCTGGAATGGGTGCGCAAGCTGGCGGCGCTCACGGACCGTTTCACGTTCCTGGTGGTGGGGCGTGCGGGCGACCCCACGCAGAGCGAGGGCAACCTCGTCTACACCGGCGAGGTGGAGGAGCTGCCGCTCTGCTTCGACGCGGCCGACCTCTCGCTGGTCCCGATCGAGTTCGGCGGCGGCACCCAGCTGAAGCTGGTCGAGTCCATGGCGGCGGGTCTGCCGGTGGTCGCGTTCGAGGAGATGCTGCACGGCCTCGGCCTGCGCGACGGCGAGCACCTGCTGGTCAGCCAGCCGAGCGCCGACTCGCTGCTCGCGGCCATGGACCGGCTCCTTGCCGACCGCGCCCTGGCGGAGCGCCTGGGCGCAGCCGCGCGGCGTTTCGCCGAGGAGCACCTGGACTGGGGGCCGATAGCGACGCGGGTGGAGGAGGCGCTGCTCGAGCTGGTGGCGCCGGACGAGCGGCTGCCTACAGCTGCTCCGCTATCCGCGGCGCCTCGCGGTTGAACAGCCAGAAGCCGAGCACGAACACGCCCACCACGATCCCGGCGGGGATGGCGAGGCGGCCCGATCCCCCGATCGCGTCCGCCGCGTTGGGCGCGTTCGGGTCGATGATCGCGTGGCGGATCTGCGTCAGCACGGTCGACAGCGGGTTGGCCATGACGTACGGCTGGAGCGCCTTCTCGGGGATCTTCTCGATCGGGTAGATGACCGGCGAGGCGTAGAAGAGCGCCTGCGACACGACCTCCCAGATCGGTCGCATGTCGCGGAAGCGCACGTACAGCGCCGAGAGCAGCATGCCGATGCCCACGACGAACACGCCGAGGAAGAGGAGCAGCACGGGCAGCTCCAGCCAGGACAGGCGCGGGGTGAAGTCCTTGGCGTACGAGCTGCTCCCGATCGTCGCGAAGACGAACACGACGACGATGTTGAGGAGCAGGTTGAAGTAGGCGTTGAGCACGACAGCCAGCGGCACGACCATGCGCGGGAACTGGATCTTGCGCACGAGGTTCTCGCGGTCCACGAGTGAGCTGACGCAGCCTCCGGTCGCGTCGGCGAAGAACGTGAAGATCACGATGTCCGTGAGCAGCACCACCGCGTAGTCGGGGGTACCGGGCCCCAGACGGACGAACTGCGTGAACACCAGGAGCAGCACGCCGAACAGCATCAGCGGCCTCACCAGCTGCCAGAAGTAGCCCAGCACCGAGCCGAAGAAGCGCAGCTTGAACTCGGTGACCGCGAGCGTCCAGACGAGGTGGAAGAAGCGCCGGCCGTCACCCCCCAGCGCCGACGGTCCCTTGATCGGCCGCCCGAGCGCCCCGAGGTCGACCGGGTCGACGCTCACGCCGTGGACGCGTGCGCGGTGACGACCTCGCCGGCGCGCTCGAGCGAGACGTCGTGCGGCAGGTCGACCAGACCGCCCGACACCCGTGTGCCCGTGACCACGACCGAGCTCATGCGCGGGCGCCGGTCCATCAGGTCCTGGCTGCCGCGGCGGACGACCCAAGGCGACGCGTAGACGCGCCCGGGCGCCAGCACGTTCTCGAAGCTGACCGTGAACGTGGCCTCGTCGCCGGGCCCGTAGTGGCCGGTCCTGGAGTCCACCCAGTCCGTGGAGGTCGCGAAGAGGGGATGGTGGCGGTCGTTCTCGAAGAGGACGGCCATGGCCGGGTTGTCCACCGGCTCGTGGAACACCACCCGCATGCGGAACGTGCACGGGCGGCCCTGCGGCAGCACCGTCTGGGGCTCGCCGAGCTCGTCCTCGAACCAGGCTTCGGCTATCTCGGCCGAGCGGTCGCCGTAGCGCTCGGCACCCTCGGCCTGATTGGCGGACTCGCGCCCGAAGTTCGTCTCCACGTAGCTCGCGGCCACGTGCTCCGGCCGGCCGATGACCTTCACGTCGCCGCGCTCGATCAGCAGCGCCCGGTCGCAGAAGCGCCGCACCGAGCCCATGTCGTGCGTCACGAAGAGGATCGTCTTGCCCTCGTCCTTCAGGCGGTGGAACACGTCGAAGCACTTCTGCTGGAACGACGCGTCGCCCACCGCCAGCACCTCGTCGATGAGCAGGATGTCGGCGTCCACCTGGATCATCACCGAGAAGGCCAGGCGCACGTTCATGCCGGACGAGTAGTTCTTCAGCTTGAGGTTGACGAACTCCTCGAGCTCCGCGAACTCGATCACGCGCTCGAAGCGCTCGCGCGCGTCGCGTGGCGACAGCCCCAGCATGATCGCGTTGATGGCGATGTTGTCGCGGGCGGCCAGGTCGGGGTTGAAGCCGACTCCCAGCTCGATGAAGGTCGATACGCGGCCGTTCAGGTAGATCGCGCCGGTGTCCACGCCGTAGATGCCCGCCATGCACTTGAGCAGCGTGCTCTTGCCCGACCCGTTTCGCCCCACGATCCCGAAGAACTCGCCCGGGGACACGGCGAACGAAACGCCCTTGAGGGCCTCGAAGCGGTGCGATCCCGTGCGCCGGAACGGATGCAGCGCCCGTTCCTTGAGCGTGTGCATCTGCTCCCGGGGCAGGGCGAACGTCTTCGAGACGTTGTCGACGACGACGGCCGGCATGCCGTCAGTGGAACCGCTCACCCGAGAGAATGTAGCGGTGGGGTCGGGGCCCTCAGGCGGCTCCACGCAGCTTCCGAAGCTCCCGCGCGACCCGGCTTCGGACCTGCCGGCGGGGTCCCGGGGTCAGCGGGTGAAGGAGCGCCAGGTGGGCGAACACGGCCAGCTCCCACAGCTCGTGCTCGCGCTTGCGCGAGCTCACACCGGCGCCCGGGTTGGGCCACCGGTAGCGCGCGAGCTGCCTGTGAACGTACGCGAACCGCCAGCCGGCGCGCGCGAGCCGCATGTACATGTCGTAGTCCTCGACCATCCACAGCCACCACGTGTAGCCGCCGATCGCGCGCAGCGCATCCGTCCGGATCGTGGCGGT
>JAXDIC010000077.1:0-3809 GCA_034664185.1 Thermoleophilaceae bacterium | reverse complement strand
AGCGCGTCTTCTGCTCGGGCGTGAGGGAGCGCGGGGTTTCGACCTCGTAGCCGCGGTCCTTCCAGAGCGTGATGCCGCCGTTCATCGAGGCGACGTCCTGGTAGCCAAGGAGCTTCTCGAGCGTGTGTGCCGCCAGCGCCGAGCGCTGCCCGGACTGGCAGTAGAGGACCACGGGGCGCGACTTGTCGCCCGCCTTGCCCTCGATTCGCGACTCCAGGTAGCCGCGCGGAACGTGGATCGCCCCAGGGAGGTGCGACTCCTCGAACTCGTGCTGCTCGCGGACGTCGATCACCAGCGGGCCGGCGCCGTTGCCGTTCGAGCTGGCCAGGGCGTCGTGGACCTCGCGGGGGTCTACCTCGCGGATCTGCTCCTTGACCTGTCGGATGAGCTCGGAACCGGACGGCATCGGAATACTCCTGAAAGTTGATCGGCTATTACTTCAGAAAGTGTAGCGGCGTCCGGCGCCCGCGGCGACCGGCCACGACGCCCCACGAAAGCACATCGGGGCGCCGCGAGGCGCCCCGATGGTTGGACCCAAGGAGATGAAGCTGGGAGGCGCGGCTCTTGACGCCTCACCTGGTTGATCGGCCCGGCCCAACCGACCCGCGATGGGGTCGTGACACCATCTTGGACGTGAAGCCCCGGCACGCTGTCCTGATCGTGGGGGCCACCGCGCTGGCGCTGGCCGCGGTGGTCCTGGCGGCCCATCGCGCCAAGCACGAGCTGGTCGACGTGCCGCGGGCCCGCGCGGCGCGCTTCGCGGGAGCGGAGCTGCCGCCGGGCGTCCGCACGCCGGCGTTCGCCCTGCGCGACCAGGACGGCCGGCTGGTCACCTCGTCCTCGCTGCGCGGTCGCCCGGTGGTCGTCACCTTCCTCTACACGCACTGCAAGGACACCTGCCCGATCACGGCCCAGCAGGTGAAGGGCGCCCTGGACGACCTCCGCCGCCCGGTCACCGCGATCGCCGTGTCGGTGGACCCGCCCAACGACACCCCCGCCAGTGCGCGCGCCTTCCTGCGCAAGGTGGGCATGGAGGGTCGGATGCACTTCCTGCTGGGCTCGCGGCGGCAGCTCGAGCCCGTCTGGCGCGGGTTCGCGATCCGGCCCCAGCACCCGCACCAGGAGCACCAGGCGAGGCTGGTGCTGCTCGACGCGCGGGGAATGCAGAGCGTCGGCTTCCCGGCCTCGCAGGCCACGCCCGAGCGGCTGGCGCACGACCTGCGCGCCCTGGGGGCCCAGTGAAGCCAAGGCCACGGGCGAGGCTCAGCCTCCGGCGCCCTCGTGCCGATTCGAGGGGGATGGACGTGAACGAGCTGGTGCTGGTCCAGGGGATGGCGGACACCAAGGCGACCCTGGCCGAGTGGAACCGCCACCCGTGGCCCGTCTTCCGGACCTGGGTGTTCTGCAGCCTGACGACGGCCCTCGGACTGCTGGGCGCCGTCTGGCTGGTGGCCAAGCTCTCCACGCCGGACCCCACGCCGGTGGTACTCCCGGGCATCGGGCGCGACCCCACGTGGGGCGACGCCGGCCACGTGCTGTACCGCAACTCGCTGGTCCTGGCCCTTCACTCGATGGCGTGCGTGGCCGGCTTCATGGCCGGCAGCACGGTTCCGCGTCAGGCGGCCCTGCGCACGGGCTTCTCGCGCTGGGTGCACGAGAAGTCGGGCAAGTTCGCGATCGGGTTCGTCGTGGCCGCCACGACCTTCTCGCTGTCCACGCAGGCGTACGCGCTGGGGCACAGCGCGGCCGACGTCTCCTTCCACATGCACATGAGCCCGGCGCTGCTGCTGCTCGGCCTGTCTCTGCACGCGATCCCCGAGCTGACGGCCCTGTTCCTGCCGCTGGCCGCGTGGGTCGTGGCCAGCCGCCGCGGCGACTGGCACAAGCTGCTGGCCGCCACAGTCGTCACGACCGCGATCGCCGCTCCCGTGCTGGTCATCGCGTGCATGGTCGAGACGTGGGTCAGCCCGCACCTCATCCTGCTCCTGTCCGGGCACTAGCGCGGGAGGGTCTAAACGAGAAGCGGCCCCCCCGGAGCGGGGCCGCCTGCACGTCAGTCGGTCCGGCTAGCCCTCACTTGCAGGGCGAGTCGGAGGTCCTCGTCTCCTGGCCGCTCCCGTCGCGGTGGTGGAACGTGAACGTGAAGGTCCACTTCTTGGACGCCGGGCACTTCTTGGGCGTCGTCAGCAGCGGGATCTTGATGGTCTTCCCCTTCTTCTTCACGTTGGCGATCGTCTTCTTGATGAACAGGCTGAGCTCCACGATGCGAGCGTCCTTGCAGTTGGGCGGGGTGCCGATCAGGCAGGTGAGCGGAACCGTGATGGTCAGCTTCTGGGTCTTGCCCGCCTTGCCGCTGATCACCGTCCGCAGGACGACCGGCTGGCCGATCGTGGGCGTGACATAGGCGATCAGCTGCTTCTTCTTGCCATTGAAGAGCTTGACCCCGGCGTTGATGTCGGGCTGGCCGTTGAACGGGACCCGTATCTTGGCCGCGCCGGTGCCGACGTTGCTCTTGGCGGGACACGCTTTGTCGCCCTTCTGCGAGAAGTCCTGGTCGGTGGCGCCGCACTGGGGCGCCGCGGCCTGGTTGATGACCGCCCCCGCTGGGAAGATCATCGTGTCGACGTCGTCCTGGATCGGCTGCTTGTTGTTGTCCGTGTTGGCCGGATCCTCGGAACGCTCGAAGAAGTACACGCCCGTAGCCGTGTTCTTCTTCGTGACCTTCGCTCCGGTCGCCGAGTTGCTGTTCGTGAAGAACTGGGTGAACTGCCGTGTGGTGGTGCCGAGCGCGATGGACGCTGTGATCAGCGCTGTCGCGAGTACCACGGCGCCTATGACAAATTTGCGCACTGGTCCTCCTTGTCGGGGTACGTGGACCCTTGTCGCCCCCCGGACACGAGTCGGGCCATATGTGACTCTAGTCACAATCAACCGTCCTGACCACTCAGAGTTGCGGGTTTGCCGCTTTGCAATGCCATGCTTGGCGCCTTGCGACCGCCCGAGGACACCGCGCTCGCGGCACCGGAGTTCCCGCGCGAGCTCGACTGGCTGGGCGTGGCCTTCCTGCGCATGGACCGCCTGATCGGGCAGTCAGCGGCGCTGATCGAGTTCTGGGACTTCGCGCGGATCAACTCGCTGCGCACGCTGCCGTACCTGAAGGCGTGGCACGAGCGCTACGCCGGCGCGGGGCTGCGCGTGATCGGGGTCCACTCGCCCGGCTACACGTTCGGGCGTGAGCGCGAGGCGGTGGAGCGGGCGGTGGCGCGGCTGGAGGTGCCGTTCGCGGTGGCGCTCGACCCGATGCTCGCGGTCTGGCGCCTGTACGGCAACCGCGGCTGGCCGGGTCGCTACCTGTTCGACCGCCGCGGGATCCTGACCTACTACCACTACGGCGAGGGCGACTACGACGGCACCGAGCTGGCGATCCAGGACGCGCTGCGGGAGATCGACCCCGAGCTGGACGTCCCGGCGCCGGTGGAGCCGATCCGGCCCGAGGACGCGCCTGGCGCGGTGCTCGAGCCGCAGACGGCGGACATCGCGCTGCCGGCGGACCGCGCACGCCTGGAGCTGGTGCGCGACTGGCTGGACGGCGAGGACTTCATCGAGGCCGCGGACGCGGGCGCGTCGGCCACGGCCAGCTTCCGGGCGGGAGGCGCGTGGGCGGTGCTGTCGGGAGGCGGCCTCGAGCCGGGCCTGTACGAGACCGGCGGCACCGTGGTGGCCGAGGAGGCGGGCCTGCGCCTGCACGGGCTGCAGTTCGAGCCGCTGCCGCCCGGATAGCTGGCGAGGACTAGCGGGGGCCGGCGCCG
>JAXDIC010000166.1:0-3713 GCA_034664185.1 Thermoleophilaceae bacterium | reverse complement strand
CTTCAGCTTCTTCACCTGCGGTAGCTCGACGCCGCCGGCGTCGTTGCCGTTCCCGTTCGAGGCGTCGTTCTGCGCCCGCACCGCCTCGGCCTCGAGCTTCGCGAGCCGCTCGGGGGTCAGCTCGCCGGCGTTCTCCTCCTCGATCCGCTGCAGCCAGTGGGCGCCCTCGGCGGACTTGCCCTCCTCGAACTCGGTGCGACCGCGCTCCAGCGAGCGGTCGATCTCCACGAACAGCTCGTCCACCAGGCGCTCCTGAGGGACCTTTCGCAGCGGCTTGCCCTGCGCGAAGATCAGGCCCTCGTTCTTGGCGCCGGTGATGCCGAAGTCGGCGTGCGAGGCCTCGCCGATGCCGTTGACCGCGCAACCCAGGACGGCCACCTCGATCGGCTCCTCGTAGGCCTCCAGGCGCTGCTCGATCTCGGACACGACGGTGTCCATGTCGAACTGGAGCCGCCCGCACGTGGGGCAGGCGATCAGCTCGGGTCCGCGCTGGCGCAGCTTGAGCGCCTTGAGGATCTCCCAGGCCACCTTGACCTCCTCCTCCGCGTGGAAGGTGGAGAGCGAGATGCGCACGGTGTCGCCGATGCCGTCGGCCAGCAGCGCGCCCAGGCCGACCGCCGACTTGAGCGAGCCCGACCACTTGGTGCCCGCCTCGGTGATCCCGAGGTGGATGGGGTAGTCGATGCGCTGCGACAGGAGGCGGTTGGACGCGATCGTGTTGGGCACGCTGGTGGACTTGATCGAGACCTTGAAGTCCGTGAAGTCCAGCCGCTCCATCAGCTCGACGAACTCGACCGCGGCGGCGACGAGCGCCTCCACGGGACTCTCGCGCTCCAGCTCGTGCAGGTGCTTGGGGAGCGACCCGGAGTTGACGCCGATCCGCATCGGCACGCCGGCCGCCCTTGCCCTGTCCGCGACCTGAGCCACCTTGTCCGGCCCGCCGATGTTGCCGGGGTTGAGCCGGATGCAGTGGGCGCCGGCGTCGATGGCCTTGAGCGCCAGCGTGTAGTTGAAGTGGATGTCGGCGATGATCGGGATCGGCGACTCCGCGACTATGCGCTTTAGCACCTCGGCGTCCTTGTCGCGCGGCACGGCGCAGCGCACCAGGTCTCCCCCGGCCTCGGCCACCGCGCGGATCTGGCGCATGGTGGCCTCGAAGTCGGCCGTCTCGGTCTTGGTCATCGACTGCACGGCCACCGGAGCGCCGCCGCCGATCGGCACGCCGCCGACCGTTATCTGCCGCTTTGAAGGCACGTCTTAAGGGTAGCCGCGAGGGCCGGAGCCCGGATCAGCTCAGGGCGATGGCGGCGATGCCGCCCGTTATCGCCAGCGCGCCCGCCAGGCGGCCACGGCTGACACGTTCCCGAGTAGCCACCGCGGCGACGCTCACCGCGATCAGCACGCTGGTCTCGCGCACCGCGGAGACCGGCGCCGCCGGGGCCAGCTTCAACGCCGCCAGCACCAGCGCGTAGGCGCTCATCATGCCCAGCCCCGCGAGCGCCGTCCTGGGCCCCACGGACCCCCGCACCGCTGCCCGCCCGCGCAGCCGGAGCGTAAGCGCGAGGTAGGTGGCAGCCGGCAGCACCTGCATCGCGCCCAGGTACGGCACGGGCGCCGCGTGCTTCAGCCCCTCCTTGTCGACCAGCGTGTAGGCGGCGATCGTGACGCCGCACAGGAGCGCCAGCGCGATGGCCCGCGAATCGGCCCCGCCCCGCAACCCGCGGATGGCGATCACGCCGAAGCCGACGGCGATCACCCCCATCACCGCCGCCGCGGACAGCTTGGCTCCCAGGAAGGCCACGCTCACCACCAGCACCAGCACGGGCGCGGACCCGCGCGCGAGGGGATAGACCGACGAGAGGTCCCCGACCGCGTAACCCTCGGCCAGGGTCGCGAAGTAGACGACGTGCAGCAGCGCCGACGCCGCGATGTACGGGGCCGCCGCGGAGTCGACGTGCCAGGTGAGAACGGCCACCGGGACCAGGGCGGCGCAGCCCATCGCCGCGGCAACGGCCGCGGCCGCCTGCGGGTCGCGCGCCCGCGCGATGACCAGGTTCCAGCCGGCGTGGATGAAGGCGGCGCTACCCGCCAACAGCAGCGCGGAGACCGGCACGGCCGCTCAGGCCGCGGCTACTTGGCGTACAGCGCCTCGATCTCGTCGCTGTACTTCGCCACGATCGGCTTGCGCTTGAGCTTCATCGTGGGCGTCAGCTCGTCGCCGCCGGGCTCCCAGTCGGTGGGCAGGATCTTGAACTTCTTGATCTGCTCCACGCGAGCCAGGTTCTCGTTGGCGCGGTCGACGCCCTCCTGCACCGCGTCGATCGCGGCCTGCTCCCCGGCGAGCTCGTCCAGGGACTTGCCCTCCAGGCCGTGCTCGCGCGCGAAGCTGGGCGCGGCGTCGGGGTCGAGCGTGACGAGCGCCACGTTGAACGGCCGTCCGTCGCCGATCGCGATGGCCTGGCCGATCAGCGAGCTGGACGTCTTGAGCTTGGCCTCGATGTTGGCGGGCGACATGTTCTTGCCCGCCGCGTTGATGATGATCTCCTTCTTGCGGTCGACGATCTTGAGGAAGCCGTCGTCGTCGAACTCGCCGATGTCGCCGGTCATCAGGAAGCCGTCCTCGGTGAACGTCTCCTTGGTCTTCTCCGGCTGGTTGCGGTAGCCCTTCATCACCACGCCGCCGCGGACCAGCACCTCGCCGTCGTCGGCCAGCTTGACCTCGATGCCGGGCGCGGGCGGACCGACGGTGCCGATCTTGATGTGGTCCGGCCGGTTGCAGGTGCCGGCACCGCAGGTCTCCGACATGCCCCACAGCTCCGCCAGCGGCAGCCCGATGACGTGGAAGAACTCGATGACCTCGCGCGGCGTGGGCGCGGCGCCCACGTTGAGCGACTCGAGCTGGTCCAGGCCGAGCCCGGCGCGGATCTTGGAGAAGATCTGGTCGTCGGCCTGCTGGTACTGCTGAGCCAGCTCCTCCGGGACCTCCTCCCCCGCCTGCTCGAGCTGGACCTTCTTCAGGCCGATCGCGAAGGCCTGCTTGGCGGCCTTCTTGCGCCCCTCGTCCTGCTCGTTCTCGATCCCGGCCTCCATCGCCGCCTTGAGCTTCTCGAAGATGCGCGGCACCGAGAAGAACCAGCTGGGCCGGACCTCAGGCAGGTACTTGGTGACCTCCCGCGCGTCCGGGCAGCAGGTGACGGTGAAGCCGAACATGATCGGCAGGTAGTGCGTGCACGAGCGCTCGGCGATGTGCGCCATCGGCAGGTACGACACCGCCCGCGCGCCGTCGGGGAACTGGATGATCTGATCGAACGAGCGCCCCGCCGACAGCTCGTTGTCGTGCGTGATCTGCACGCCCTTGGGCGGACCGGTGGTGCCCGAGGTGTAGATGAGCGTGAGCACGTCGTCGGGGTCGACGGCCTTCCATGCCGCCTCGAAGTCGAAGTCCTCGCCGGCGCGCGACTCGACGTCGTCGAGGGACAGGGTGCCGTCGGCCTCGCCGTCGACCAGGATCACGTGCTGGACGCTGGAGCAGGCCTCCTTGACCTGCATGACGGTGTCGAGGTACTGCTGCTCGGTGACGACGATGGTGTTCTTCGCGTCGCTCACCAGGTACTCGATCTGCTCGGCCGAGTAGGTGTTGTAGACGGAGAAGGGAGTGGCGCCCAGATGCATGGCGGCGGTGTCGACCCAGTGGAACTCCGGACGGTTGGTCA
>JAXDIC010000161.1:0-2936 GCA_034664185.1 Thermoleophilaceae bacterium | reverse complement strand
GCCCGGCACTGGGGTCGCCCTTCTCGCGGAGGCGGTCCGGCACGGTGTCCAGGCGCAGGTCGTGCGGGTCCACGTCCGGCACCTCGTCCCACTCGACCGGGCAGCAGACCAGCGCGTCCGCATTGGGTCTGACGGAGTACGCCGACGCAACCGTCCGGTCGCGCGCGTTCTGGTTGTAGTCGATGAACACGCCGTGGCGTTCCTCCTTCCACCACGCGGAGGTGGCCAGCTTGGGGATCCGCCGCTCCACCTCGCGCGCCAGGGCCAGCGCCGCGCGCCTGACCTCCGTGAACGTCCATCGCTGCTCGATGCGCACCAGCACGTGGATCCCGCGCGATCCCGAGGTCTTGGGAAATCCGCGCAGGCCGTGGTCATCCAGCACGTCGCGCACGCACAGGGCCACGGACCGGACGTCGTCGAAGCTTGCCTCGGGCGTCGGGTCCAGGTCCACGCGCAGCTCGTCCGGGTGGTCGCCGTCGGGGCGGCGGACCGGCCACGGGTTCCAGTCGATCGTGTTGAGGTTCAGGCCCCAGGCCATGTGCGCGCGGTCCTGCACGGTCAGGAAGTTGGCGCTCCGCCCGCTTGGGAACGTCATGGTCCACTGCTGTAGCCACTCGGGCGCGCCGTTGGGCACGCGCTTCTGGAAGAAGAACTCGCCGCCGGCGCCCGAGTGGAAGCGCTTGAGCGTGGTGGGCCGGTCGCGCAGGTGGGCGATGCAGGCATCGGCCACGTCGAGGTAGTAGTTCAACAGGTCGAGCTTGGTGTGCCCGCGCTCCGGGAACACGACCTTGCTGGGGCTTGTGAAGCGGACCTCGTGCCCGTCCAGCTCGAGCGTGATGCTCTCTCGCGCCACTTGGGGCAGCATATGGGGCGTGCTCGATATCGAGGTCCGGCAGGCCGACGTGACCAAGCTCGACGTGGACGCGGTGGCCAACGCCGCCAACACGGAGCTGCTCCACGGCGGCGGGGTTGCGGCGGCCATCGCCCGGGCCGCCGGTCCCGAGCTGGAGCGCGAGTCGCGCGAGCGCGCGCCGATCGGGCTGGGCGAGGCTGTGGAGACCACGGCGGGCGACATGCCCGCCCGCTGGGTGGTCCACGCGGCGACGATGGAGCTGGGTGGGCCGACCTCGGCCGAGATCATCGGCCGCGCCACCGAGGCGACGCTGGCGCGGGCCGAGCAGCTGGGCTGCCGCTCGCTGGCGCTGGTGGCCTTCGGCACGGGCGTGGGCGGGTTCCCGCTCGACCAGGCCGCGCGGATCATGGTCGCCGCCGTGCGCGGCCACGAGGGCCGGTCGCTGGAGCGCGTGGTGTTCGCCGTGCGCGGCGACGAGGCGGAGCGGGCCTTCAGCGCGGCGGTCGAGGAGGCGTGACTGCGGACCGCTCCGCGCCGGTCCTGGTGGCGCCCGACAGCTTCAAGGGCACCTTTCCCGCCGCGCGGGTGGCGGCCGCGGTGGCGCGGGGGCTGGAGCAGGGCGGTCGCGAGGCCGTCCAGCTGCCGGTGGCCGACGGCGGCGAGGGCACCCTGGACGCCCTCCTGGCCGCGCTCGGCGGCGAGCGCCTGAAGGCGACGGTGGCCGGCCCGCTCGGGGCAGCGGTGGAGGCGGAGTTCGGCCTGATCGACGGCGGCAGGACCGCGGTCGTGGAGATGGCGCGCGCGAGCGGCCTGGGGCTGGTCCCCGAGGACGAGCGCGACGCGTGGGCGGCGTCGACGCGCGGCACCGGCCAGCTGATGGCGGCCGCGGTCGCCGCCGGGGCGCAGACCGTCCTGGTCTCCGTGGGCGGCTCCGCGACCACCGACGGCGGGGCGGGTGCGCTGGAGGTCCTGCACGAGGCCGGGCTGAAGCCCGACGTGGTGGTGGCCTGCGACGTTCGCACGCCGTGGGAGGCGGCCGCGCGGATCTTCGGTCCCCAGAAGGGGGCCGACGCGGCCACGGTCAAGCGCCTGGAGGGCCGCCTGGCGCGGATGGCTCGCAGGGCGCCCCGCGATCCGCGCGGCGTGCCGATGACGGGCGCCGCCGGTGGCTTGGCCGGCGGCCTGTGGGCGCACGTGGGCGCTCGGCTGGTGCCAGGCGCGCCGTACGTGCTCGACGCCATCGGGTTCGACGTGCGCATGCGGGAGGCGCGATTCGTGGTGACCGGCGAGGGCCGGCTGGACGAGCAGACGCTGGCTGGCAAGGTGGTGGGCGAGGTGGCCACCCGCTGCCGGCAGGCGGGCGTGGCCTGCCACGCGGTGGTGGGGGAGGAGGCGCTGGACGACTTCCGCGAGCGGCTGATCGACCTGTCGCTGGTGATCGAGGCGGGCACGCTACGGCGGATGACGGCCGCGGGCCGGCGGCTGGCCGAGCTGTAGGAGCCTCCCTAGTCCTCCAGCCGCTCGTAGGCCGGCAGCGTGAGGAACTCGATGAAGCGCTCGGCCAGGGCCACGTCCTCGAACAGCTCGCGCGATTCGTCTGGGCGTCCCTGCGAGTAGAAGAACTCGTCGCCCACCTCCTCGCGGATCTTCTCCAGCTCCTCGCCCTCCAGCCGCCGCACCAGCTCGGGGGTCACGCGCTGGCCCTCGGCCAGCTCGGCCGCGTGGCGCACCCACTGCCACACCTGGGAGCGGGCGATCTCCGCGGTGGCGGCGTCCTCCATCAGGTGGTTGATCGCCGCAGCGCCGTTGCCGCGCAGCCACGACGAGATGTACTGGATGCCGACGTTCACGTCGTTGCGCAGGCCGGCCTCCGTGATCTGCCCTCCGGCCGAGCTCACGTCCAGCAGGTCGTCGGCGCTCACTTCCACGTCGTCGCGCTGGCGATCCACCTGGTTAGGCCGCTTGCCGAGCACCTTGTCGAACTCCTCGGTGGCCACCTCCACCAGGTCGGGATGGGCCACCCAGGTGCCGTCGAACCCCGCGCTGGCCTCGCGCTCCTTGTCGGCGCGCACGCCCGCGATCG
>JAXDIC010000043.1:0-10787 GCA_034664185.1 Thermoleophilaceae bacterium | reverse complement strand
ACGTAGAGCGCGATCAGCGCCCAGCCCTCGAACTCCTGCGCCTCGCCGTCCCCCGTGATCTGCCAGATGGCGATCGCCGTGAAGAAGAGCGCGCCGGCGTACACGGGCGCGAGCTGGAAGGTGAGCGTGTGCGTGAACGCGAGCGACACGAGGATGAGCGCCGGGAACAGGAACGCGGCGATCTGCGCAACGGAGTTCTTCATGATCGATATGGCGAGATCGAACTGACCCTTGCGCGCGAGCACCAGACCGGTGAAGTTCTCCACGGCGTTGCCGGCGATCGCCACCACCACCAGGCCGGCGAACGCCTTCGAGATGCCGAGGCTCCTTATCGCCGGGTCCAGCGCGTGTATGAACCAGTCCGACACGAAGGCCGACCCAACGCCGGCCGCGCCGAGGATGCCGATGGCCACCGGGAGGCTGAGGCTGGGCGCATGTCCCTCCACGGCCGGCTTGGCGTCGGATCTGAGATAGGACACGATCCAGGCCAGGTAGACGACGAGGATGCACCCCGCGCCGATTGCGGAGATCGTCTTGATGTGCAGGCTGGCCTTGTCCGACGAGGCCACCGACAGGCCGGCGATGACGGTGATGAAGATCGAGACCAGGAGCAGCGTGGCCGTGTCGTTGGGCAGCCGCGTGCCGAAGCGCATCACGCCGTCCTCGGCGGTTCGCGCGCCCACGACGATCACGGCGCCCAATACCAGCAGCGCGTTGGCGAACAGGGAACCGATGATCGAGGTCTGGGCGACCACCACCTCGCCGGCCGACAGCGCGAATATCACGATGAAGAACTCGGGCAGGTTGCCCAGGGTCGACTGGAGGACGCCCGTGACCGCCGGTCCGAATCGCGCTCCCACCTGCTCGGAGCCGAACGAGACGAGCCAGGCGAGGCCCGCCAGCGCGACCGCCGCCACGACGAACGGCACCACGCCGGGCGACGCCGAGTAGCGCAGGATGCCGGCGGCGGCCGTGGCCGCGACGACCGCGGCGAGCACCAGCTGCTGGCCGCGCGTCACCGGCCTACCGGGCTCCGACTCGACCCGCGCTCACGGACCAACGGCCGCACCGGTCGCCTGGGCCAGCTTGCGTCGGGCGGCCACCAACGCCGGCGAGTCCTGCACGAGCGCGCGCATGGCGGTGCGCGCCGCGGTGGCATCGTGGACTCCGGCCGCCGTGGAGATTGCGCCCAGGTCGCCGATCAGCGTGCTCATCGCGGACGACAGGGCCGCCGTCGTGGCCTTCAGGTTGCCGGGCGGGCTCAGGCCGTCGACGCGCGACTTGAGCGCCCGCAGCCGCGCGGCGAAGCCCCTGAACTCGCTGGCGGTGGCGGGGTAGCTGCGGGCGCGCCCCAGCGTCTGCCCGATGTCGCTCCCCAGGCTGTTCAGGTCCTGGTTGATCAACGGGTAGCCGCGCTTGAAGTCGGCCTTGCCGGAGTTGCTGCTCCCGCACCCAGCGAGAGCGGCGGCGATTACGAGCGCGGCGGCCGCGGCGCGTGCGGTCGTGGCGCCGGAGCCGGTCGTGAGGGTCAACATCTTGGCCGCCATCGCGTGAGGCGGGCGACTCTAGCGTCGGGCGCGCGTCGACCGGGTGCCGCGCGCCTCACCGAGGAGTGCCCCGCGCTTCAGTAAGTAAAGTAAGGGCCCAGTGAAGATCTTCATCCGCCTGCTCGGCTTCCTCCGTCCCTATCGCCGCGGCGTGATCGTCTCGTTCGCCCTCGCGGCGGTCGCGATGGGCGCCGGCGTGCTGGTCCCGTTCCTCGTGGGCCGCACGGTGGACCGGATCCGCCAGGGACGCACGGACCTCTGGCCGCTGGTGGGCACGATCCTGGCCGCGGGAGTGCTGCGCCTGGCGTTCAGCGTGTCGCGCCGCCTGGTGGCCGGCCGCGTCTCGCTTGGCGTGGAGTACGACCTGCGCAACCGCATGTACTCGCACCTCCAATCGCTGGAGGTCGCGTTCTTCGACACGCAGCAGACCGGCCAGCTGATGTCGCGCGCCACGGTGGACCTCCAGTCCGTCCGCTTCTTCCTCGGCTACGGCCTGATCTTCATCGTCCAGTCGGCGATCACGATCCTTGTCGCCGCCGCCGTGATGCTCGCGGTCAACCCGGGACTGGCCGCCATCGCACTCTTCCCCACGCCGTTCGTGCTCTGGGCCGCGTACCGCTACGGGCGCAAGAACCGCCCGGCCAGCCAGGAGGTCCAGCAGCGGATCGCCGAGCTGACCGGCGAGGCCGAGGAGAGCATCTCGGGCGTGCGGCTGGTCAAGGCGTTTGCGCGCGAGGAGCGCCAGCTGGAGCGCTTCAGCCGCGGCGCGCAGCGCGTCTTCGACCAGTCGATGGTGTCCACGCGGCTGCGCGCGTTCTACAACCCGTTCATCGGCTTCCTGCCCAACCTGGGCCTGGCGGCCGTGCTGCTGGTCGGCGGGCGGCAGGCCGTGCGCGGCACGATCACCGTCGGCGAGTTCGTCGCGTTCTACGGCTACGTGACGCTGCTGGCGTCGCCGGTCAGGATGCTCGGCATCGCGCTGGGGATGGCGCAGCGCGCGGTGGCCTCGGGCGCGCGGGTGTTCGAGATCCTGGACCGCGAGCCGCGGATGACCTCGCTGCCCGGCGCTCCCCCGCTGCCGGCCGGCGACGGGCACGTGCAGCTGCGCGGCCTGTCGTTCGCGTATGAGACCGGGGAGCAGGTGCTCCGCGAGATCGACCTGGACGTGGCGGCCGGCCGCACCATCGCCATCGTCGGCCCGACCGGCTCGGGCAAGACCACGCTGGTGTCGATGCTGCCGCGCCTCTACGACCCGACAGGGGGCAGCGTGTCGATCGACGGCGCCGACCTGCGCGAGGTCGACCTCGAGTCGCTTCGCGGCGAGGTCGGGCTGGTGTCGGACGACCCGTTCCTGTTCTCGGCCACGATCCGGGAGAACATCGCGTACGCGCGGCCGGACGCGACGGACGACGAGGTCGTGCAGGCGGCCACCCGCGCGGGCATCCACGACTTCATCGCCGAGCTGCCGGACGGCTACGAGGCGCTGGTGGGAGAGCGCGGGCTGACGCTCTCGGGCGGTCAGCGACAGCGGGTGGCCATCGCGCGCGCCCTGATCAAGGATCCGCGCGTGCTGATCCTGGACGACGCGACCTCCAGCGTGGACGCCACCACCGAGGCCGAGATCAAGCGCGCGCTGCGCGAGCTGATGCAGGGCCGGACCACCTTCGTGATCGGGCATCGACTGTCGACGGTCGCGCTGGCGGACGAGGTCGTGGTGCTCGAGGAGGGACGCATCGCCGCGCGCGGCACCCACGACGAGCTGCTGGACGCGTCGCCGCTGTACCGCGAGATCGCCGAGAAGGGGATGCCGGACCAGGTGTTCCTCACGCGCAAGCCGCTCGAGCGCGAGGCGGCCGGCCTGTGAGCGGGCGCGTATCGCGACTGTGGAGCGCCGTGCGCGGCGAGGAGCTCCAGCGTGCCAGGAACATCCGCGCGGTGCTCGGGCTGCTGCGCCCCTACCGCGGCCGCGTGGCGCTCATGTTCGTCGCGCTGCTCCTGGCCACCGGCGCCGCGCTGGCCCCGCCCAACCTCGCCGGGCGTGCCATCGACAGCGGCATCCGCCATCACGACCTGGGCGCGCTCGACGTGATCGTGATCCTGTTCGTGGCCGCGGCGCTGGTCAACTGGGTGGCCACCTACCTCCAGACCTACCTGGTCAACTGGGTTGGCGAGCGCGCGCTGCAGGACCTCCGCCTGCGCATCTTCCGGCACCTCCAGAGCCTGTCGGTGGGCTTCTACTCGCGACACAAGACGGGCGTGCTGATCTCTCGCATCACGAACGACGTCGAGGCCCTGGACCAGCTGGTCACGGACGGCATCGTCACGCTGTTCTCCTCGTCGCTGACGCTGATCGGCACGGTCGCGATCCTCCTGCTGCTGGACCTCAAGCTGGCACTGGTCACGTTCGCCGTGTTCCCCATCCTGGCCATCGGCAGCGTGGCCTTCCGGATCGCCTCCGCCGGGGCCTACCGGCTGACGCGAGAGACCGTCGCGTACGTGACGGCCTACCTCCAGGAGACGCTGTCCGGCGTCCGGGTGGTCCGGACCTTCGCCCAGGAGCCGCGCCACAAGCGGCGGTTCGCGGAGCTGAACGACGCCAACCGCGACTCGAACATGAAGACCGTCTACCTGAACGCGGCCTACTTCCCAGCGGTCGAGCTGGTCTCGGCGCTGGCCACCGCGGCCATCCTGCTCTACGGCGGCGACCAGGTGGTGCACGGCCACGGGGTCACGATCGGCGTGCTGGCCTCGTTCGTGTTCTACCTCCAGTCGTTCTTCGACCCGATCCAGCAGCTCTCGCAGCTCTACACGACCTACCAGGCGGGCATGGCAGCGCTGGACAAGATCTTCGAGCTGCTCCGCGAGGAGCCCGAGATGGTGGACCGTCCGGACGCGATCGAGCTGCCGCGCGTGGCGGGTGAGATCCGATTCGACGACGTGTCGTTCCGCTATGCGCCGGACGACGAGTCGACCCAGGCGCTGACCCACGTCGACCTCACCGTGCCGCCCGGCCAGACCGTCGCGCTGGTGGGCGCCACAGGCGCCGGCAAATCCACGTTCGCCAAGCTGGTCGCCCGCTTCCACGACCCGACCGGGGGCCGCGTCCTGGTGGACGGACACGACCTGCGCGACGTGACCGAGCGCTCGCTCCGCTCCCAGCTCGGCATCGTGCCGCAGGAGGGCTTCCTCTTCTCGGGCACGGTCGGCGAGAACATCGCCTTCGGCAAGCCCGGCGCGACGCCCGAGGAGGTCGAGGCCGCGTCCCGCGCCGTGCGCGCGCACGACTTCGTCGAGCGGCTGCCGGACGGCTACGACACCGAGGTGGGCGAACGCGGCGGACACCTGTCGGCGGGCCAGCGCCAGCTGGTGGCGTTCGCGCGCGCGGCGGTGGCGGACCCGCGGATCCTGATCCTGGACGAGGCCACCTCCAACGTCGACGTCCGCACCGAGGCGCGGATCGAGCACGGACTGCGGCGGCTCTTGGCGGGCCGCACCGCGGTGGTCATCGCCCACCGCCTGTCGACCATCCGCGACGCCGGCCAGATCGTGGTGCTGGACCACGGCCGGATCGTGGAGCGCGGCACGCACGACGAGCTGGTCGAGGCCGACGGGCACTACGCGCGGCTGCTGCGCGACTGGGCCGAGCAGGCCGCGGCGTAGCGCCGGGGACGGGTCGCCGCGACGGCGGGGGAGCGGCCGTCGCGGCGGTGCTGCCTAGTGGACGGTGAGGGTGCCCATCATCCCGCCGGCCTTGTGGCCGGGGACCGGGCAGTAGAACGTGTACTTGCCGGGCTTGAGCGTGACCGTGACCGTCGAGGTGCTGCCCATGCCGACGGTCGGGCCGTCCTTGTCCACGCCGTTGCCGTTGACTCCGATGCCGTGCGTGACCGACGAGGGGTTGGTCATGGCGATCGTGACCTTGCCGGCCTTGGCGGTAAGCGAGGACTTGTCGAACTTGAGCGCGCCACTTGGGTCGGCGCTGACCTTGACGGTGCTGCCCCCGCCCGAGCTCCCTGAGGAGGGCTTGGCGGTGGTACTCGGCGTGGAGCTGGTCGTGGCGGGCGCGGCGCTGGGGGTGGAGCTGCTCTTCTTGCTGCTGCCGCAGCCGGCCACCGCCAGGGCGGCCACCAGGATCGCTACCGCTGGGAGTACTCGGGACGAGAACGTGAGCTTCATTGGGCTGCCTCCGGACGCGCACCAAGGCGCTGTTGGCCGATCGGTTGCTTGGGTTTCGAGCCTATCTGGGGTGTCCTACGCAGGGAAATCGCGCCTGGTTCGGTCGCTGCCGGCATCAGTATTCGATCGAGCCGGCGAGCACCTGCTGTCCGGTGCCAGGCGCGGGACCGGTGCGCTCCACGGTCAGGCGGTGGTACTCGCCCAGGCGCGCGGCGGTGGTCAGCCGGACGTCGGCACGGCCGGCGTCGTTCACCCGGAACGTGCCAGCGCTGACGCGCATCCCGCTGTCCTCGAGGCACCAGAGCTGGTAGACGGCACCGGGCTCGGGGCGCACGCCGCTCACGTCGAGCTGCACGCGGGTGCCGGACGGGACGCTGGCGAGCCGCGCGTAGGCCGTGGCGCCCGGGGCGGCGGGAGACGCCCTGAGGAGGGCGCTGTAGGTGTGGGGCGGCGACCCGCCGTCCAGTCCGTTGCTCACGACCAGCGTGACCAGGACGGCCGCGGCGGCCGCGGCGGCGGCCACCGGAATCGGACGGGTCAGCCAGCGGCGGCGGCGCGGCCGCAGAACGGGCGGGCGCTCGCGCGCGAAGCCTTCGACCACCACGTCCTCCAGCGACGGCGGCGGCTTGGCGGGCGCCACCTCGGCGGGCCCGGCGGCCTCCAGGAGGGCGGGCAGCGGGGCCAGGCCGGCGTGCTCGCGCAGGCAGGCCGGGCAGGCCGCGAGGTGAGCGCGCACGGCGTCGGTCTCATCCGGCTCGAGCGCGTCCAGGACGTAGCCGCCCAGGAGCTCGCGGCAGTCTTCGCAGGCCAGGGCGTGGCGATGGCTCACGGCTCCACCCCCATCTCCTCGAGAGCGAGCCGGAGCCCGCGGAGCGCGTACGACACGCGGCTCTTCACGGTGCCCAGCGGGATGCCGGTGTGCTCGGCGATCTCTCGCAGGCGCATGCCCTGGAAGTGCGCGAGGCGGATGACCTGGCGGTGCTCGGGCGTGAGCTTGTCCAGCGCCGCGGTGACCTGCCATCCGAGCAGGGCGTTCTCCAGCGTGTAGTCGCCGCGGGCCTCCTCGAGCTCGGCCGGAGCCGTGGTCAGCGCCGGGCGGACCGCGGCTCGGCGCTTCAGGTCGATGATGGCGTTGCGGGCGATGCCATAGATCCAGGTACGGAAGCTGGCGCGCGACGGATCGAAGCTGTCCGCGTGGCGCCACACGCGGGTGAAGACGTCCTGGACAACCTCCTCCGCCTGGCCGCGGTCGCCGAGGCAGTTGTAGGCGAAGCCGTAGAGCTCGGGACCGTAGGTCCTGTAGAGGGTGCGCATGCCGTCCTCACCCGCGGGGGCGTGGAGCGTCTTGAGAATCGCGGCGGACATCTATCTAGGGGTGATACGCAGGAAGTGGCCTCGCTGTTCGGGCGCGTGGGCCTCCGATCGACTCTACCCGGGGTGGGCTGACAGCCTCCCGTGGCGGCCCCGTTTGCCGCTCTGCCTCGCTCTACACTCGTGCTCGTTTGGGGGATCGTCCAATGGCAAGACGCTCGGCTCTGGACCGAGAAATCGGGGTTCGAATCCCTGTCCCCCAGCTGGATTGCCCGACCTGACCGCCTAGAGCGAAGCCAGGTCCGTCCCCTCGTCCGCCAGCGCGTCCGGGCCGGGTGTGGCCCGCTCGCCGATCATGCGCCGCGCGTGCTCCAGATCGTCCGAGCGGCCGACCGTCATCGCCGCCACCACGCGATCGTCGTCGAGCGCGAAGGCCGTGAAGCTCCCGTCCTCGATCGAGCCGCGCACCAGCCATTCGCCGGAGCCGACGCCGACGTACTCGAGGCCGGTCCAGTCGGCCAGGTCGGACCAGAAGTACGGGATCGCCTCGTGAGGGCTGTCGTGGCCGAGCATGTTGCGGGCGGCCGTCTTGCCGTGCTCGGTGGCGACGTCCCAGTGCTCGATCCGCGCGTGCCCGCCGTGCAGGGCTGACTGGTACTCGGCCATGTCGCCGGCCACGTACACGCCCGGGGCGCTGGTCTCCAGCCGGTCGGAGCAGAGCACGCCGCCCTTCTCCCCCAGCTCCAGGCCGGCGGCCTTCGCCAGCATCGTGTCGGGCACCACGCCCGCGCCCACCACCACCGCGCCGGCGGCCAGCTCCAGGCCGCCCTTCGTGACCACCTTCTCCACGCGCCCGTCCGCGCCCTCGTAGCGCTCCAGCTCGTCCGAGCCGTGCACCTCGATTCCGTGCTCCTCCAGCACGCGCTGGAAGAAGCCGCCCACCTCGCGGCCGAACTGCCGCTCGAGCGGGACCTGCTCCTGCATCACGATCGAGCAGCGGCGGCCGAGGGACGTCAGCGTCGCGGCCACCTCGCAGCCGATGAAGCTGCCCCCGATCACGACCACCCGCTCCGCGTTCTCGGTGTCCTGGCGAATCGCGTCGGAGTTGGCGAACGTGCGGAGGCAGTGGATCCCCTCGAGGTCCCCGCCGTCGGCGCGCAGCCGTCGCACGTTGGCCCCGGTGGCGATCAACGCCTTCTCGAAGCCGACCTCCTCGCGGTTGGACAGCTTGGCGACCCGGGCGTCCACGTCGAGCTTCATCACGCTGGTCCTGCACAGGACCTCGATTCCGTTCTGCTCCCACCACTCGGCCGGCTTGACCAGCACACCGTCTCGACCCAGCTTTCCTGCGAGGTACTCCTTCGACAGCGGCGGCCGGTCGTACGGCGGGTCCGGCTCCCGCCCGACGAGCAGCACAGACCCGGCAGCGCCCTCCTCGCGCAGCGTGCGCGCGCAGCTCGCCGCGGCAACGCCGCCGCCGATCAGCAGGAAGTCGACCGAGCGGTCGGCCACGGACGGCTCGTCTATGCCGCCGCGACGCCGCCCTCGGGCGCCTTGAAGCGTTCGCTGACCTTGTCCTCCAGGCCCGTGTCCAGCACCACCAGCACCTCGTCGCCCGCCTCCACCACCGAGTCGGCGAGCGGGACGAACCCGGTGCCGTCGCGGAGGATCGATATGGCCAGCGATCCGTCCGGCAGCCCGAGGTCCTTGATCTCGGTGCCGTCGGCGGGCGACCCGCGCGCGACCTCGACCTCGATGATCTCGAGCCGCTCCTGCGGAAGGTCGAGGAGGTGGAGCAGGCCGTAGCGCGGGACCTCGTGCTCGATCAGTCGCAGGATCAGGTCGGTGGCCGAGACGGCCGGCTTGATGTTGAGAAGCTCGAAGTGCTGGAGGTTGCGCGGGTTGTTGCAGCGCGCGATGACGCGCTCGACGCCGTACTTCTCGCGCGCCACCTGGCAGATCAGCAGGTTGTCCTCGTCGTCGCCGGTGACGGCGATGACCATGTCGGCGCGCTCGATGCCGGCGCGCTCCAGGACCCACAGCTCCGAGCCGTCGCCGTACTGCACGGCGTGCTCGAGCTCCTCCTCGACCGTCGCAAACCGGCCGCCGTCGGACTCGATCACGGTTACCTCGTTGCCGCGCTCGATCAACTCGCGCGTGAGGTTCCACCCCACCTTCCCGGCGCCGACCACCAGGACGTACACGGCTAGGCGATCCCCTCTGTAACGGCCTCTTCGAGCATGTCGATGGCGATCTTCGTGGGGCAGACCGTGCGCAGGCCCTGCTCCTCGTACCAGGTGGCGCGCGCCGGGTCGAGCACCCGGACCACGACCGTCTTCACCCCGAACCTCTTCTGGGCGATCTGGGCGATGACCAGGTTGGTGTTGTCGCCGTCGGTCGAGGCGACGAAGGCGTCCGCCCGGTCGATCCCGGCCTCGAGCAGCGCGTCGATCTCCAGCGCGGTGCCGACCGTGAACGTCCCGCCCGCCTCGTCCCAGCTGCGGTCCATGCCCTTCTCGAGCTGTGCCGCCGCCTCCGGATCCTCGTCCAGGACGGAGACCTCGTGGCCCAGCTCCAGCATCCGGCGGGCAATCGACGAGCCCACCCGCCCGCTGCCGACGATCATCACGAACACGTGGCGCACTCTATCGCCGCACCGGGCGGCGGCGCCACCGCTCTCAGCCTACGGAGCGACGCCCTCTCGCTCGGCGGCCTCCCCCTCGGGCGGGGCCGTGAGCACCACGCGGCAGGGCGCCTTCTCCAGCACATAGCGGGTGGTTTCACCCACCGACCGGTCGCGGACGCCGCCGCGACCGCCCAGCAGCTTGCCGCCGCGCATCCTGGTGGGCTTCTCGGCGGCCAGCACGATCGCCTCCACGCCGCGGCGCTTGGCCTCCGCCACGATCGCCTCGCCCGCGGCCCTCGCGCGGACCATCGCGGTGGCCACGACCACGCCCTCGTACTCCTCGCCCACCTCCTTGGCACGGGCTACGGCGCGCTTGGCCGCCGAGATCTCGTCGTCCGGCACGCGGGCGTCGAGCGGCAGGGACATCGGCACCTCCACCACGTAGAGCGCCTCGATCACCGCTCCACCCTCGCCGTCATCCGACTCCTCGGCCGCCAGGCGGCCCGCGGTGCCCACGATGTCGTCGTCGAACGGGCCCCCGAACACCGGCACGAGGATGCTGCCGTACTCCGCCTCCGCGATCTCCTGCAACGCCTCCTCGGGGATCGTGAAGCGCTTGCGCAGCGGCTTGTCCTGGCTGAGCCGGTAGGTGGTGTAGAGGACCAGGCCGCCGAGCATCCACAGGCCGCCCACGGTGCGCGCCCCCTTGTGCAGGACCAGCACGCTGACCCAGGCGGCGAACGAGCCCATGGCGCCAACGACCGCCGGCAGCGGCAGCGAGCCGCCCCGGAAGGGAATCGAGAGCGGGATGCGATACGCGCGCACGGCGTCGCGCTCGCGGTAGCGCATCACGATCACCGAGAGGTGGGCGATGGTGAACGCCAGCATCGCGCCGAACGCGAAGATCCCGGCCAGGAACGCGATGTCGGCGGACAGCGCCAGTCCGAACGAGATCAGCGCCGCGATGGTGACCGCCACGTATGGCGTGGAGCGCTTCGAATGCAGCCTGCCGACCAGGCTGGGGATCTGCCGGTTGGTGGCCAGGGAATAGGAGAGGCGGGAGACCCCGAGCATCGTGCCGTTGACGGCCTGGATGAGCACCACCGCGCCCATCGCGCCGACCACGT
>JAXDIC010000041.1:0-13189 GCA_034664185.1 Thermoleophilaceae bacterium | reverse complement strand
GGTGGCGAAACTCCCGCCAGTCGGGCATGTTGTCTTATTGCCATGCGAATCCGCTCGGCATATCTGACGCTGCTCGCGCTGGCCATCGTGGCCGCCGCGGCGCCCGGCGCGCTCGCGGCCACGCCCGTCTCGGCGGTGCACGTGGCCGACTGCCAGACCGGCTCCGACGCCGCGCACCGCCTGGCCACCTACCACGCGCAGATGCAGGCCGTGTCCGGCACCGCGCGGATGTCCATGCGCTTCCAGCTGATCCAGCGCGTTCCAGGCGCGGCCCCGCACCCGGTCGCCGACTCCGGCCTGGGCGCCTGGCGCCGCTCCCGCCCGGGCGTGAAGAAGTTCGGCTACTCCCAGACCGTCAAGGGGCTCGAGGCCGGCGTGCTCTACCGCGCGGCCGTGCAGTTCCGGTGGTTCGATTCGTCTGGACGCGTGATCCGCAGGGCAAAGGTCACGTCCGGCTCCTGCTCGCAGCGGGGCGATCTCCCCAACCTCGTCGTCAAGGCGGTCAAGATCGCTCCGGGGGCGAGCGCCGGAACGGCGGTCTACAGCGTTGCGGTCGGGAACACCGGCAAGGCCGCGGCGAAGGGCTTCAGCGTGGCGCTGATGGTGGACGGCGCGCTGTCGGACTCGACGACCGTGGACCAGCTGGACGCCGGCGACACCAAGACGGTCAAGCTGACCGGACCGGTCTGCCACCGACTGCGCGCCATCGTGGACCGCGAGCGGGCCGTCACGGAAACGGTCGAGGACGACAACTCCCTGAGCTCGCGCTGTTAGCACGGGAGCGACGGCATTCTCACGGCGCCGAGCGCGCCCGCCGATAGCATGACGGTATGAGCGGCGAAGGCCTCCAGAGCCCACGCGACGCGCCTATCGGGGGCCAGGCCGTCCTCGAGGGAGTGATGATGCGCGGCGTGTCCACCTGGGCCGTCGCGGTGCGCAAGCCCGCTCCGGACCAGATCGGGGAGCACGGCCGGCTCGACCCGCGCGAGCCCGCCCGCGGCGAGATCGAGGTCGTCTCGGAGCCGCTCGTGTCCTGGGTCCGGCGACACAGGCTGCTCCGGGTACCGGTCGTCCGCGGCGTCGTCGCGCTGGCGGAGTCGCTGAAGATCGGCTTCAAGGCGCTCGGCATATCGGCCAGCGCCCAGGCCGAGGAGAGCGAAGCGGAGATCGGCAAGGGCACGTGGGCCGGCACCGTGGCGGTGTCCGTGATGCTGGCCGTCGGGCTGTTCTTCCTCGTGCCCGTCGGCCTGGCCAGCCTGCTCAAGTCGTCGCTGCACCCGGCCATCGTCTTCGTGCTGGTCGAGAAGGTCATCCGGATCAGCATCTTTCTCGGCTACCTCTGGCTGATCTCGCGGATGAAGGAGCTCCAGCGGGTGTTCGAGTACCACGGGGCCGAGCACAAGACGATCTCGTGCTACGAGGCGGGCCTCCCGCTCACGCCCGAGAACGCCACGCGCTTCTCACGCCTGCACCCGCGCTGCGGCACCAGCTTCCTGCTGATCGTGATGGTGGTGGCCATCGTGGTGTTCGCCCCGCTTGGCACCCCCGCCTGGTACATCCTCTTCCCGTCGCGTGTGATCGGCATCCCGCTGGTCGCCGGGCTTGCGTTCGAGGTCATAAAGCTCTTCGGCAAGAAGCGCGACAAGCGCTGGGCGCAGATCCTGATGCAGCCGGGCATGCAGCTTCAGAAGCTCACCACGCGCGAGCCGGACCTCTCGCAGCTCGCGGTCGCAATCGCCGCGCTCCAGGCCGTCCTGGCCGTCGAGAACCCGGACCAGGCCACCCCCGAGGAGCGCGTGGGCATGGAAGTGGTCGCCTGACCACCGGTTAACCTCGATCCACTGTGATCGAGCGCCTGGTGGAGCAGATAGAGGGCCGTTTCGAGGAGCTCTCGCGGCAGATGACCGACGCCGAGGTCATCAACGACCGCGAGCGCTACGCCGACGTCGGCCGCGCCTACAGCGCGCTCGAGCCCGCCCACGCGCTGGCGGTCGAGTACCGCAAGGCGGCTGACGACGCCGCCGGAGCGCGTGAGCTCCTGTCCGAGGGCGGCGATGACAGCGAGCTGCGCGAGCTGCTCCAGGAGTCCGACGAGCGCCTTGCCGAGCTGGAGGAGGAGATCCGCCTGGCGATGGTGGAGCCCGACCCCAACGACGACAAGAACGTGATCGTGGAGGTGCGCGCGGGCACCGGCGGCGAGGAGGCCGGCATGTTCGCCGGCGACATCTACCGGATGCTCTCGCGCTACGCCGAGCGTCGCGGGCTCAAGCCCGAGCCGCTCTCGCTGGCCGACGGCGACTACACGTTCGCCATCCGCGGCACCGGCGCCTACAGCCTGTTCAAGTACGAGGGCGGCACCCACCGCGTGCAGCGCGTGCCGGAGACAGAGTCGCAGGGCCGCATCCACACGTCGACCGCCACCGTGGCCGTGCTCCCCGAGGCCGAGGAAGTGGAGGTGCAGATCGACCCCAACGAGCTCCAGGTGGACGTCTATCGATCCTCGGGCCCGGGCGGCCAGTCGGTCAACACCACCGACTCGGCGGTGCGCATAACCCACAAGCCCAGCGGCCTGGTGGTGTCGATGCAGGACGAGAAGTCGCAGCTCCAGAACCGCGAGAAGGCGATGCGCGTGCTGCGCGCCCGGCTCTACGAGCAGCAGCTGGCCGCCCAGCAGGCCGAGCTGTCCGCCGACCGCAGGTCGCAGGTGGGAACCGGCGAACGGTCGGAGAAGATTCGCACCTACAACTTCCCCCAGGATCGCGTGACCGACCATCGGGTCAAGCTCACGCGCGGCAACCTGCCGGGCGTGCTGGCCGGCGAGCTCGAGGAGTTCACCGCCGCGCTGGAGGCCGACGAGAAGCGGCGCAAGCTCGAGTCGGGGTCGCTGGTCCAGGGTTGAGCGCACGCGTGGCGGCCGCCGTCCGCAGCGTCCGCGACGCGATCGCCGCGGCGCGCACTCAGCTCCAGTCCGCGGGCTGCGACAGCGCTCGCCTCGACGCCGAGCTGCTGGTGGCCGCCGCGCTTCGGGTCGACCGAGCCCGGCTGCACAGCCACCCCGAAGCAGAGCTGCCGGCCGCGGCAGCGGACCGCCTGCGCGATCACGTTGCGCGCCGCGCCGCGCGCGAGCCGGTGGCGTACATCCTCGGCCGGCGCCCCTTCCGGCGAATCGAGCTGGAGGTGGACCGGAGGGTGCTGATCCCGCGTCCGGAGTCCGAGCTGCTGGTGGAGGTCGCGCTGGAGCTGCCGCCCGGCTCGCGTGTCCACGATGTGGGCACGGGCTCGGGAGCGGTCGCGCTGGCCATCGCGGACGAGCGCCCCGACCTGACGGTCACGGCGTCCGATGCGTCCGAGGAGGCCGTTGACGTGGCCCGCGCCAACGCGGAGCGACTCGGGCTCGAGATCGGGCTGACGGTGGCGCGTGGACTGCCCGCGGATGCGGCAGGGGTGGACCTGGTGGTGGCCAACCTGCCCTACGTCAGCGACGGCGAGTATTCCGGGCTGGCTCCCGAGATCGCCGACTACGAGCCGCGCGCGGCGCTGGTGGCCGGACCGGACGGCCTGGACGCGATCCGCGAGCTCGTGGAATGCGCGCCGTCGGGCTGCCGCCTGGCCCTGGAGCACGCGCCGCACCAGGCGGCACGCGTGCGCTCGCTGCTGCGCGACGCGCGCACCCTGCGCGACCTGGCGAGTCACGAGCGCGTCACGGTCGGGACGGCTCCGTGACGGCCCGCGACGTCGCACGGTTCCAGCGCTGCGTGGCGGAGGGCGGTGTCGCCCTGTTCCCCGCCGACACGGTGTACGGACTGGCCGCCGATCCCGAATCGGCCGTGGGCGTTGAGCGGCTCAACGCCCTCAAGGGCCGGCCACCCGGACGGCCGGCGGCGGTCATGTTCTTCACGCTGCGGGCCGCCCTGGATGCGCTGCCCGAGCTGCCTCCGCGCACCCGAGCGGCCATCGAGCGCGCCCTGCCGGGGGCGCTCACCCTGCTCCTGCCCAACCCCCGACACCGCTACCCGCTGGCGTGCGGGCCGGATCCCGAGCGCCTCGGCCTGCGCGTGCCGGCGCTCGCGGGACCGCTCGCGCCGCTGTCGGGCGCGGGCTCTCCCGTGCTCCATTCGAGCGCCAACCCGTCCGGCGGCGCCGACCCGCGCCGGCTGGCCGACGTGGATCCATCGATACGCGAGGGGGTCGCGGTGGTGCTGGACGGGGGTGAGCTGCCCGGCACCCCCTCCACCGTGGTGGACCTGACCGACTACGAGGACGCCGGTCGCTGGAGGGTGCTGCGGGAGGGCCTGGTCGACGCGGACCGCCTGCGCGAGCTGCTCTGACCCGGCCGACCCGCGCGGCAGGAAAGTTGCAGCTGAACAAGTTTTCCTCGCATATTGCGGGGAACATCGTGCTTAACCAGCCGCTACCTCAATCCCGGTAACCCGGGTCGGTAACCATCCCGGCGCGTGGGGCCGCATGGGGACAGAGGGAGGAGAGGCTCGGGGGAGTCGCGAGTGCCGTGGCTAGACGACTGTATGAGTTTTCGCCATGTCGATCGGGGTGATCGTCCTTGATGCAGGAAGTCATGGCTGAGCCAACTCAACAGCGCCGCTTCACCGAGGGAACGGTCTCCGCTCCCGTTCGCGACAGCGGCTACGGCGCCCTCGTGCTCGAACGCCTGGCAAAGCAGATCTGCCGGATAGCCGGCGTCGACTGGTCGTGCATATTCGTGCTCGATCCCGCTGACCCGCGCTCGGTCATCGCCGCCGCCGGGCACGGCGTGCCGTGGGAGGTCCTGGGCAGCCGCTTCGGCACCGATGAGGGGCAGATCGCCGAGATCCTGGCGACGGGCGATGCGCTCCTCGTGCGCGACTACGCCGACCTCGTGCCACTCGCTGCGCTCGACGGCGCCGCCGGCTCCGCCGGGGCGGCCGTGGCTGTGCGCTGGGGCGGCGAGGTTCGTGGCGTGCTGTCGGCCGCGAGCGGAAAGCGCGCCTTCGGAGCCGAGGAGGTGGTGCTGCTGTCCGAGCTCGCGGAGCTTGCCGCGGCGGCCCTCGAGCACGCCGAGGGACGCGAGCGCTTCGACGACCTCATGGCGGCGCACGTCTCGGCGCTGGCCGCCGCGATGGACATGCGCGACCGCCGCACCGCGCAGCACTCGGAGGACGTCGTCAACTTGGCGATGGGCGTGGGCGCGGTCCTGGGGTTGGACTCGGCCTCCCTCCTCGAGCTGGAGTTCGCGGCGCGCCTGCACGACGTGGGCAAGATCCGCGTGCCCGACGCGGTGCTCCACAAGCCCGGCCCCCTCGACCACGACGAGTACGACGTCATCTGCTGCCACTCCGGCTGGGGCGCGGAGACGCTGGCGTCGATTCCCGGCCTCGAGGCCGTGGCCACGGTGGTGCGCTTCCACCATGAGCGCTGGGACGGTCGCGGCTACCCGGACGGCCTCAGCGGAGTCCGCATCCCGCTGCCCAGCCGGATCATCTGTGCGTGCGACGCGTATGCGGCCATGACCGCCGATCGTCCCTACCGCCTCGCGATGGACGCCCGCGACGCCCTCGACGAGGTCCGTCTGGGGTCCGGCAGCCAGTTCGACCCCGCCGTCGTGGTCGCCCTGGTCGAAGCGGTCCGCGGCCAGTCCTAGCTTTCAAAGCTCCCCCCGGGCGCCGGCGCCTCCCCCCTCGGGGCGCCGGCGCCGCCCTTTCCTGGCTCAGGCGGCGCCTCGCCGATGCCGAGAATGACCGAAGATGCTCCGGCTGTGGCTGATCCGCGCTCTACCCGCCCTCGGGCGCTGGCTGGACCTCGCCCCGGCCGCGTGCTGCGGAGGATGTCCCACCTGCGTGGGCACCGCGGTGGGCGGCATGACGCTGGAGGTCCTCAGGGACGCAGTCGGCGCGGGGGCGCGTAAGCGCTGGCCGCCGCCCCCCTCTTCGAGCTGAGATCGGTCACCGCGTCGCGGGCCGGCGCGCCCGTGCTGCGGGACCTGGACCTGGACGTGGGCGACGGGGCCACCGTGCTGCTCGGGCCGTCGGGCGCGGGCAAGTCGACCCTGCTGCGACTGCTCAACAGGCTGGCCGACCCGGATTCGGGCGCCGTGCGCTTTCGGGGCGACGACGTCCGCGAGATCGACCCGCGCGCGCTTCGGCGGCGGGCATCCCTCGTGCCGCAGCTCCCGGCGCCGCTGCCAGGCACGGTGGCCGACAACGTCCGCTACGGGCCCTCGCTCGCCGGCCGCGAGGTCGAGCCGGGGCGCGCGCTGGAGCTGGCCGGCCTGTCGGAAAGCTACGCCGACCGGGACGCGACGCGCCTGTCGGTGGGCGAGCAGCAGCGCGTGATGCTCGCGCGAGCTCTGGCGCTCGAGCCGGAGGTGCTTCTGCTCGACGAGCCGACCTCCGCGCTGGACGAGGACACGCGCGACGGTGTGGAGCGCACGCTGGCGGAACTTGGCGATCGCACCGGGGTGTCGATGGTGATGGTCACCCACGATCGCGAGCAGGCCCGCCGGATGGCGGATCGCATCGTCGAGCTGCGCGACGGGCGGGTGGTGGGGTGATCGCCGCGTCGATACACGTGACGCTGGGCGAGGTCGCCGCGTCGCTGGCGCTCGTGGCCGTGGCGGCGGCGGTGTCCCTCTGGCGCCGCGCGGAGCTGGAGCGCGACCTGGCCGTGGCGGTGGTGCGCTCGTTCCTCCAGCTCACCGCTGTCGGCTACGTCATCCAGGCGATCTTCGACTCCGACAGCCTCTGGCTGGTCGTGCTCCTGCTTGCCGTGATGGTCGCGTTCGGCTCGATCACCGCCCGCAGCCGGGCGCGCGCCGTGCCGGGTGCGCTCGTCGCGATCGTGCTGGCGCTGGCCACGGCGGCGCTCGTGACGCTGGGGCTGGTGCTGGCCCTCGGCGTCTTCCCGGCCAAGCCGCGCTACATGGTGCCCGTCGGCGGGATGGTGATCGGCAACGCCATGACCGCCGCGGCGGTGTCGCTCAACCGCCTGGCCGACGATGTGCGCGACTCCGCGCTGCGAATCGAGGCGACGCTGGCCCTAGGGGCGACCGCGTGGGAGGCGGCGCGCGGGGTGGTCACGCGCAGCCTGCGCTCGGGGATGATCCCGCTGATCGACTCCACCAAGACGACCGGGGTTGTGTTCTTCCCCGGCACGATGGTCGGCATGCTGCTGGCGGGCGCGCGTCCACTCGACGCCGTGCGGCTCCAGCTGATCCTGCTGTGGGCGCTCCTGGGCGCGGTCTCGCTGTCGTCGGTGCTGGCCACCAGCCTGGGCTACCGCGGGTTCTTCACGCCCGCGCACCAGCTGCGCGACCTGGATCCCGGCTAATCCCGCGCTGGGCGCTTGACGATCTGGAACTCGCCAGTCTCCAGCTCGTGTGCCACACGGGTGTCGATCTCGTCCTCGGCCGGCTCCGGGGTTCCCGCGAGCGTGCTGTCTCGGCGCAGCTGGTACTCGCGGAAGCGCTTGAGCTTGAGGATCTCCAGGACCAGCACGAGATAGACGCTGGAGGCGAGCGCCACCAGTCCGAACGCCACCAGCACGAGCACCCATTTCAGGTGGAAGTGCCCGTGATGGTCCGAGTAGGGCACGAACCGGAGCGCCAGCGCCAGCGCCGACAGGGTGAGGGTCCAGCCGTACAGGTACATCGTCGTCTTGCGGGGCGAGAAGCCGATGTTGGCGAAGCGGTGATGGAAGTGGGAGCGATCGGCGATGTACACCGGCCGCCGGTACTTGATCCGCTTGGCGATCACGAAGCTGGAATCGAGGATCGGCACGGCCAGCACGACCAGCGGGAACGCCAGGCCGACCAACGCGTTCGTCTTCAGGGCGCCCTGGATGGCTATGGCGGCCAGGAGGTACCCGAGCAGGTTGGACCCGGAGTCGCCCAGGAAGATCGACGCTGGATGGAAGCCGTGGCGCAGGTAGCCCAGCGCGGCGCCCGAGGTGGCCAGCGCGAGCACACCCGCGGCGTGCGGCTCGAACGGCAGCTGCGAGTAGGCGATGGTCGCGAACGTGATCCCGGCGATCGTGCACACGCCGGCCGCCAGGCCGTCCACGCCGTCGATGAAGTTGACGATGTTCATCAGCGCGACGATGCCCAGCGCGGTGAGCCCGTAGGCGAACGGCGGGCTCAGGTCGACGTGGCCGAGGAAGGGCAGCGTGAAGCTGGTCACGCGGACGCCGCCCACGACGGGGATCGCCGCCGCCAGCAGCTGGCCGATCAGCTTGAAGTCGGCCGACAGCTCCAGCCGGTCGTCGATCGCTCCCACGATGGCGATCACGCCGGCTCCGAGCAGGATCGCGTGAGTCTTCTTGTCGTGGGGGAGGAAGACGAGCCCGGCCACCACGACGGCCACCAGGATCGCCAGGCCTCCCAGCCGTGGCGTGGCCTGCTGGTGGAGGCCGCGCTCGCGCGGCACGTCGATGGCGCCGATCTTCCACGCGAAGGCCCGGACGACGGGGGTGAGGAGCAGCGCGATGGCCCCCGCCAGCCCGAACGCCAGGAGGCCGTCGCCGACGCTAGGCATGAGCGTGCCTACGTCTCAGCCGGGGGATGGCGAACGGCGCTCGGGGGAGCGCGGCCGCGACGCCCATCACGCCCCACAGGGCGATGGCGATCCGGTCCACGTTTGCTGGGTGGTCGAGCATGCTGTAGCCGCCGAAGCCGACGAGCGCAGCCAGCGCACCTCGTCCGAGCACGTCTCCGGACAGGGCGGCGCGCAGCGAGCGCGCAATCAGGGCCGCGAACAGCCAGATCCACGCGATCAGGGCAAGCGGCCCGGCTTCCGCCCACCAGTCTAGGAGGAGGTTGTGCGCGTGCTGGGACGTCGAGAGGGGATTGCGCGCGTGTAGGACGTCCCCGAGGCGCCCGAGCCCCACGCCGTACAGCGGGTGGTCGCGGATGACGTGCATCGTCTCCTTCCACTCCTGTGTTCGACCGAACCCGGCCGCTCCCTCCGAGCCGCAGGAGCCGAGCAGGAGGAACGCCACCACCGCCACGGCCACTCCGAGCGCGGCCAGGTAGCGCCGCTGCGGCAGCCGCGAGCTGAGCACTGCCGCCGCCGCGGCCAGCAGGGCGAGCAGGATGCCCGTGCGCGAGAACGTGAAGACCAGTCCGAGGTAGGCCAGGCCGATCGTGAGCGCCACGGCCAGGCGGACTCGCCAGCCGGTGAACGCGACCACCAGCGCGGCGGCGGCCAGCGGGGCCAGCAGCAGCACGTGCGCGGCCAGGAGGTTGGGGTTGGCGAAGCTGCCGGTGGCCCGGGTGATCGTGCCGGACGGGATGATCGGCGGCGCCTGGGTGACCGGCACGCAGCCGTGGCGGTAGAACCCGGTGGCCACGCCCTGGCTGACCTGAGCCAGTCCGCCGAGGGAGGAGACCGCCACCGCCACGAGCGCCACCGCTGCGACGGCCACGCGGGCCTCCGGCCGCGCGCGGACGGCGGCCTGGGTGAGGTAGAGGAGAGCCACGGCCTCGACCAGGAAGCGGTAGCGCGGCTCGGTCCCGCTCCACTTGAGCGTCGCGACCAGGCCGGCGGCCAGGAGCAGGGCGAGCGGGATGGCGAGGCCCGACGCGAACAGGTCGCGACGCGGCCCGTGCGTGTACACGAGGGCGGCGAACCCGACGAGCAGGAGGACGCGGGCCAGGTCGAGCTTGACCTGGCCGACCGAGATCAGCGAATCGGGCGGCAGGATGTCCGCGCCCGTGGAGAGGAACAGCGTGCAGATGACCAGCAGCGGGATCTCCGCCGTCACGCGCCGGACCGCGAGAGCGGGGGTCATCTAGCTCGGGGTGTCCAGGAACAGGTCGACGAGCAGGTTCGGGTCGCGGCGCGAGATGGCGGCGGCCGAGTCCCGCTTCCTCACCTCGACCGCGTCCGGATCGGTGAGCGGGCGCAGGCGGCCCTCGCGGATCAGCGCCTCGTCGACCCCGCCCAGCCGTCCGCCGAAGTTCGAGTAGACGGGGGTCCCGCATGCCACGGCCTCGCGGTTCATGGTGCCGCCCGCCGACACCACGAGGTCGGCCAGCGCGATCAGGCTCTGGGCGTCCACCGCGCCGTCCGGGACGATCACCGACGGCAGGCCGAGGCTCCGCACGTACTCGCGTTGAGAGTCGGTTCGGGGGATGACGATCGCCCGCACGTCCCCGTCACGGCCCAGACGGTCGAGGACCCGCGGGAAGAGCGGGTTGTCGGTGCGGTGGTAGAGCGCCACGTCGGGCGGCGGCCGGAACACCACGACGATGCGCTCCGAATCCACGCCCAACCCCTCGAGCGCGCTCGGGTCCGGCTGGAAGTCGGCCAGGTAGTACTCCTCCTTCAGCCCGGGGTACTGAACCAGCTTGCCGGGTCCGACCCCGTACCGCTTGAGCCGCTGCGGCGGTATCCGGTCGGGCACGGCCACCCGTCGCGCCAGCCGGCAGCCGATGTTGTGCTGGACCACCGCGAACTCGTAGTCGAACGTGTTGGCCGCCGGGATGCGCAGCATGGCCGCGGCCAGCGCCAGCTCGTTCGACCCGTGCGCGAGCGCGAGGTCGAACGAGCGCTTCGAGCCGAAACGGCGCATCGCGGCCGTGCGGCGCGCCATCGCCGCGGCCTTCTCCGCGCGGCCGGCTCCGCCGTGGCGCCCGAACGCCACGTGCTCGATCCCGTGCATCGCCAGGAGCTCCAGGGTCTGCGAGTAGTCACGCGCGGTGACGTCCACTTCGTGACCCCTCTCGCGGAGGCGCTGGATGATCGGCCGGAACACGATCACGTGGGCCGGCGCCGTCATGTCGATCCAGATCCTCACGGGATCGCCGTGAGTCTACGAGCGTGTAACCCGGCTCCCGGGCGGCTGTACGGTTGAGGACGATGCCAGCGGCCATCGAACCAAAGCCGCGCCTGCGTGGCGTCCTGCACCAGTACGCGTTCTTCGTCGCGCTCGTGCTTGGAGCCGGGCTCGTTGCCGCTGCTCCGGGCGGCCGCGAGCGGGTGGCGGCGTCGATCTACGCGGTGTCGGTCGCCGGCCTGCTCGGGACCAGCGCGCTGTACCACCGCCGCGACTGGACCGTGCGAGCGCGCATGTGGATGCGGCGCCTGGACCACTCGATGATCTTCGTGCTGATCGCGGGCACGTACACGCCGTTCGCGCTCCTGGTGCTGCACGGCGGGCTGGCCAGGGCGATCCTGATCGTGGTCTGGGCCGGAGCGGCGCTGGGCACGCTGCTCAACCTGGTGTGGGTGCGCGCGCCCAAGCCGGTCACCGCCGCGGTCTACCTCGCTCTGGGATGGGTCGCCGTGGCGGCGATGCCGCAGATGGCCCGTGCCATCGGGGCAGTGGGTGTCGGGCTGGTGATCCTCGGTGGCGTGCTGTACACGGCGGGCGCGGTGATCTACGCGATACGCAAGCCCAACCCGGTGCCGGGCGTGTTCGGCTACCACGAGGTGTTCCACGCGCTGGTGGTTGCCGCCGCCGCCGCGCACTTCGCGGCCGTGGCCGCGTACGCGCTGCCGCGCTGAGGCAGCCGCTCAGAACAGCGTGGGCTGGTCGGGCGGACGGGCCACGCTGTCATGGCGCGCACCGCGCGGGTGGCCGACCGTTTCGAGGTCGCGCAGGAATCGCCGCTGCCTTGAGGGGGCGCCGGGGGCGCGTGCCAGCCTGCTGAGCCGCTCGCGCACCTCGCGCGGGGCGTACGGGCCGCGCCGGTACATCTCCTCGTAGCGGGGAACGAGGTCGGGCCGCTGCGACCGCAGCCAGTCCATGAATATGCCGCGCACCTCGCCGCGCAGGTGCAGCGCGATGCCGCCGATGCTGACGGCGCCCGCCTCGGTGGCGATCTGGACGATCTTCTCGACCTGCGCGGGCGAGTCGTTGATGCCCGGCATGAGCGGCGCGATGAGGATGCCGGTTGGGATGCCCGCCCTGTTGAGCTCGGCGACGGCCTCGAGGCGGGCGCGGGGATTGGGCGAGTGGGGCTCGGTGGCGCGCCAGGCCTTCTCGTCGAGGGTGGGGCAGGAGAAGCTGACCGTTACCGGCGCGCGCTCCGCGATCTGCTGGAGGAGGGCCTTGTCGCGGAGCACGAGCGGGGACCGGGTGAGCACGGAGCACGGATTGGCGTGGTCGCGCATCGCCTCCCAAATGCCGGGCATCAGCCTGTAGCGGCCCTCGACCCACTGATACGGATCCGTGTTGGTGCCCATCGCGACGTGCTCGCCATTCCACGACGCGCGCCCGAGCTCGGCGCGCACCACCTCGGGCGCGTTGACCTTCACCACGATCTCGCGCTCGAAGTCGCGCCCCGCGTTCATGTCGAGGTACTTGTGGGTCGGGCGAGCAAAGCAAAATTTGCACGCGTGGCTGCAGCCCCGATACGGATTGATGGTCCAGCGGAACGGCATTCGCGACCGCTCCGGCACGCGGTTGATGGCCGACTTGGCCCGCACCTCGTAGAAGCGGATGTCCATCGCCTCGGGCGCGTCGAAGGTGCGGACCATCGCCTCGTCACGGAAGCCGGGGAGGCGGCGCCCCGGCTCACTGTCGACTTTGAGCTGGTCCCAGCGCATCGAACGTATGTTCGCACATGGCCCAGACGGGGGCGAGCGCGGGCGGGCCTAGACTTAGTCGACCATGGAGCGAGCCGTGTGGACCGACGAGCGAATCGACGACGGGTTCGGGTCCCTTCGCGGGGACGTAGGCGAGCTTCGCGAAGATCTGCGCGAGGTTCGTCATGAGATCCGCGACATGCGAACCGAGATGCACGCCGAGCTGAGCACGATGAAGCTGTTCATGCTCGGGCAGCTTGTGACGATCCTGGCCGCCATCCTCGCCTCCGCGATCGCCCTGCACGGCTAGTCCCGCGTCACGCACCGTTCATGACCGGCTCTTCCACGAGGACGGACACGAAGTCGCCTGCCCCGCACGTTGCCGACAGCCACGAGCTGATCCGCGTGCACGGCGCGCGCGTGAACAACCTCAAGGACGTCAGCATCGAGATCCCGAAGCGCCGGCTGACGGTGTTCACCGGCGTCTCCGGCTCGGGCAAGAGCTCGCTGGTGTTCGGCACGATCGCCGCCGAGTCGCAGCGGCTGATCAACGAGACCTACAGCGCCTTCGTGCAGGGCTTCATGCCGACGCTGGCGCGGCCCGAGGTCGACGTACTCGACGGCGTCACGACCGCGATCATCGTCGACCAGCAGCGGATGGGTGCCGACGC
>JAXDIC010000033.1:0-2562 GCA_034664185.1 Thermoleophilaceae bacterium | reverse complement strand
GAGGAGCTCGTGCGACGCTTCCTGGAGGAGTTCGACGCAGAAGAGCTTCACGACGACGACCCTGACGAACGCGAGGCGAACAGCTGATGCCACAGCAACCCAACATGCAGCAGATGCTCAAGCAGGTCCAGAAGATGCAGCAGGACATGATGGAGGCGCAGGAGTCGCTCAAGGACGAGGTCGTCGAGGCCTCGGCCGGCGGCGGCATGGTGACCGTGCAGGTGACCGGCGAGCTCCACGTCAAGTCGATCAAGATCGACCCGCAGGCGGTAGACCCTGACGATGTCGAGCTGCTGCAGGACATGGTGCTGGCGGCCGTCAACGAGGCGGTCCGGGCCGCTCAGGAGCTGGCGTCCTCGAAGCTGGGCGGAATCGCCGGCGGGCTGGGCGGACTGGGCCTGCCCGGCCTGTGAGCTCGTCTCCGCGAGCCTGATCGCACGGACGGATCCCTACACATGTACGCCCCACCGGTTCAGCGACTGATCACCGAGCTCTCCAAACTGCCTGGGGTGGGAGGGAGGACCGCGCAGCGGCTGGCCTTCCACCTGCTCCGCGCCGAGGAGGGGGACGCGCTGGCCCTCGCCGACGCGATCCGGGAGGTCAAGGAGCGGATCGGGCTTTGCGAAGTGTGCTTCAACCTGGCCGACGGCCCCCGTTGCCGGATCTGCGCCGACGAGCGGCGGGACCCGGAGCTGATCTGCGTGGTGGAGGAGCCCTCGGACGTGATCTCGATTGAGCGCACCCACGAGTTCGGTGGCCGCTATCACGTGCTCGGCGGGGCGTTGTCGCCGATCGACGGCGTGGATCCCGAGGATCTCAAGATCGTCGAGCTGTACGAGCGCATCCGCAGCGGCGAGATCCGTGAGGTGGTGATCGCCACCAACCCAACGACCACCGGCGAGGCGACTGCGCTCCACATCGCGGCGGGGCTCCGGGAGATCACTCCCGGGATGTCCGTCACGCGGCTGGCAAGCGGCCTGCCCGTCGGAGCGGACCTCGAGTACGCCGACGAGCTGACCCTCGGCCGTGCGTTGTCGGGCCGCCGTGCGGTCTGAGCTCTAAGTGCACCGTCCGGCAATTAAGGCACACGTATCGCGGGCCCGGATGACCGCCGGGCGGCGTCCTCGATGCTCGACGTGGCAGGGCCACGCCTTCGCATCTGCGTCCTTGCCCGACGGCCCCCGGACCTCGCGCTCCGCGCACCCTAATTACCGGACGGCACACTACTGACCCAGCAGGCCGTAGCGCGCCTTCAGCGTCAGCACCCGCAACAGGGCGTTGTGAACGAGTATTCGCACGGCGCTGTTGCCGCGGGCGGCGGTGAGCACGGCCGTGTATGCCGCCTGGGACTCGCTCGACGGGCCGGTGATGTAGAGCAGATCGTCGCCCGCGCGTAAGGCCTGGACGGCGACGGTGCCCGGGTCGGAACTGGTCGGCCCGATCGTCGCGTCGAGATCGTCGCTCATCACCACTCCCCGATAACCGAGCCCCTGGCGCAGCAGGTTCACGGCTTGGGGAAGGAGGCTCGCGGGCGTCACCCCGTCGAACGCGACATAGGCCGCGTTCGACATGACGATCACCGGGGCCGTGGCGGCGACGGCGGCGAACGGGATCAGGTCGCGGCTGCGGAGCTCGTTCAGCGAGCCACCGACCGTAGCCGTCATCTGGTCAGGATCCGCCGAGGCCCCACCGGAGCCCGGAAAGTGCCCGACGGCCGAGATCACCCCGGCCTTGGCGTACGCGGAGACGGCCGATGCCGTGAAGCTGGCCACCGCGGCCGGGTCGGTGCTGAACAGCCGGCCGGTCAGCGCCCCAGCGGTGGTGTCGACGTCGGCCAGCGGCGCGAGCGTCATTCTGACACCGAGTGCCCGCAGCCGCTGCCCTGCGAGCTGCGCCTGTGAGCCGGCCAGCTGGGCGGGCCCCGTGGCTCCGATCGACGCTTCGCCCTCTGGGGGCAGATCCGGGAACGCTGTATCCGGGCCGCCCTCCTGGGTGGCGGCGATCAGCGGCGGAACCAGTTGCGCTGCTCGGGCTGACGCGGTCATCGCGCCGGCCAGCGCTCCGACCGCGTGATCACCGGCGAAGTTGTCTCGGCCGAGCACGAAGCCGCCCCAGCCCGCCGACGCCAGCTTCCCCGCCGCCGCGGCCGAGTGCCCCGGCACGCTGACCACGAACAACTGCGCCACCTGCTGGGCGAGGGAGAGCGAGGCGGCGCGTGAAACTGCCGCGGGGAGCGGGGTGAAGGCGGGCGCCGCCCCTCCGCGTAAGGGGGTCGCCGGGGTGCTCGGGGTGATCACCGAGGCCACCGGCGGGCCTGGGGGCACGAACCGCGGGGAGCGGGCGGTCGAGCCGCCGAACACGACGAGCGCGAGCCCGAGCCCCAGCGCGAGCGCGATCACGCCGCCGACGGCTGCCGCGACCAGGCGCCGGCGCCGGATCGTCTCCCGGCGGGGCGGCCCTTCACCCCAGCCTCGGGCGCTCACCGCGTAACCTCCGTCGCCGTGTCCACGTCCACCGTCGTGATGAAGTTCGGGGGTACCTCGGTCGCCGACGCCGAGCGGA
>JAXDIC010000026.1:0-7581 GCA_034664185.1 Thermoleophilaceae bacterium | reverse complement strand
CGCTCTACACGCGCGTCAGCCTCTGGAGGAGGCCGCGACGCTCGAAGCGCACCCCTTCGATCGCCTCCAGGGTGAGCGCGTCGTGGGCGTCGAGCACGGCGCGCGAGGTCGCCTCGAGCTCCTCGCCGGCGGACCGCCGGTCGGTGGCCGGGTCCGCGGGGTCGGAGGCGGTGTGCAGCGACGAGGGGTTGGTGTCCGGGCTCATTGCGTTTCCTTTCGGTCGGCTCGAGCGCTCGTTTGCACTCGGTCCAGCGAGGAAACCAACGCCGCGTAAGGCCCGCGTCAAGCGAAGCTAAGAAAGGTGTTAGGAGCCCGCGGGGGCGGCGCCCTCGCCCTCGAGCGGCACGCGGGCCGGCCGCGGGGCGGCAACCCGCCGCCGGCCGAGCGCCGGTGCGGGCAGGAGGGCGATCATCGCCCCGCCCATCACGATCACGCCGCCGATCCAGATCCACGCCACCAGTGGCGAGACGATCAGCCGGAAGTCGGCGCCGGCGGGCCCGGCCATGTAGCGGCGCACCAGCGTCGACACGAGGAACCCTTCGAGCCGGGGGTTGGCGTCCGGGAAGCTGCGATCCGCCTGTCTGATGTCGCGCTGAAGCGGACCCAGGTCCGGCTGCATCGCGGTCCAGATGTCGCGCCGCAGGCTGCTGCGCAGGCCCAGCTCGCTGGTCGAGTCACCGTTGAAGAAGCGACCGATGCGACCGAGGCTGGCCTGGTCGAGCGCCGGGTAGTAGTTGCGGCTGGGCACGAGCGTCGCGACGTGGCGGCCGTCCTTTCTCACGTCCAGGACGGCACCGAGCGCGATCCTCTCCCTGTCGAGTGAGCTGGTGGGCCGGACGTAGCGGACGTCATAGCCCCCCACCCGGGCGCTCTGGCCGGGACGCAGCCGGACCTGGCTGACGTGCTGGAAGGCGGACGAGGCGGCCACCCCGACGAACAGCAGCACGATGCCGGCGTGAACCACGTAGCCCCCGTAGCGCCGGCGGTTCCGGCGCACCAGCGACACGACGGCGGGCACGGCCGACTCGCCGGTCATCGCGCGCCGCGCGCGGGTGCCCAGCCAGAACTCCTGCACCAGCACGGCAGCCGTGAACCCGGCCAGCGTGAACAGCCCCAGCGCCATCGCGCTTCCGCCGACGCCCGCCGCGAGCAGGGCCAGCAGGACGAGCAGTGCCACGCCGACCGGCACCGCGAAGACGCGCCGCAGCCCGGCGAGCGACATTCGCCCCCAGCTGAGCGCCGGGCCGACTCCCGCGAGCAGCACGAGCATCAGGGCGAGCGGGGTGACATAGCGGTCGAACCACGGGGGCCCGAGGCTGGCCTTGGTGCCGGTGACGGCCTCGGAGATCAACGGGAAGAACGTGCCCCACAGGATCACGCAGCAAAGTCCGACCAGCACGAGGTTGTTCAGCAGGAAGGCCACCTCCCGCGAGAGGAGCGACTCGAGCCGCCCCTCGGAGCGCAGGCTGGGCAGGCGGTACACCACCAGCAGGAGCGACCCGATCGCGAGCACCGCGATCAGGACGACGAACGGCTTGCCCAGGGTCGACGCGCCGAACGCGTGGATCGAGTCCAGGATGCCGGAGCGAACCAGGAAGGTGCCGAGGATCGCCAGGATCCCGGTGCCGAGCACGAGCGACACGTTCCAGACCTTGAGCATGCCGCGCTTCTCCTGCACCTGTATCGAATGCAGGAAGGCCGTGCCGGTGAGCCAGGGCAGGAGCGAGGCGTTCTCCACCGGGTCCCAGCCCCAGTACCCGCCCCAGCCCAGCTCCGCGTACGACCAGCGGGCGCCGAGCAGCACGCCGAAGCCCAGGCACGCCCACGCCGCCAGCGAGAAGACCCGCGTCCGCCGGATCCACTCGGCGTCGAGGCGCCCGGCGGCCAGGGCTCCGATCGCGAACGCAAACGGGACCGCGCACAGCGTGTACCCCGAGTAGAGCATCGGGGGGTGGATCATCATGCTGGGGTGCCGGAGCAGTGGGTTCAGCCCCACGCCCTCGAGCGGGGCGGGACTGGTCAGCGCGAAGGGCGGCGTGGCGAACACCAAGAGGCCGGTGAAGAAGCCGGCGAACCCGAGGAGCACGGCCTGCGCGTACGCCGTGACCTCCCGCATCCGGTCGCGGTTCACGTAGAGCGCGAGGCTGGACCAGACCGACAGGAGCCACACCCACAACAGCAGCGAGCCCTCCTGGGCCGACCACGCGGCGGTGGCGCGGTAGAAGGCCGGCGTGGTGGTGCTCGAGTGCTCCGCCACGATGGCCATGCTGAAGTCCGACCGGAGGAACGCGGCCTCCATGATCGCGAAGCAGATCGTGAGCAGCCCGGCCAGCGCGTAGACGGCACGGCGACCCGAGAGGATCCACTTCTGCCGCCTGGTCCTGGCCCCGTAGATCGATGCTCCGATCCCCCACGCCTCGACGGCCAGGGCCAGCACGAGCAGCGGGGGGCCGAGCCGGATCATCTAACCGCTTGGCCCGCGCCCGCCGGTCGCCGGGGAGAGGACCGGAGCGGGTGGCCGTCCCGGCGCCGCGGCGGGCCGCGCGCGCGGCCGGATCTCGCCCAGCGTGAAGCCGTAGAACATGAACGCCAGGCCGACCAGCTCGCCCGCGTACACGAGCGAGTAGACGCCGGCGCGCGACACGCTGGTGGCCAGCGCCAGGACCAGGGCCCCGCCGCCGATCCATGCGCTGGCGCGCACGCGACGGCGGCGCGCGATCGAGTAGAGGGCTCCGCCGACCAGGAAGACCGTGCCGAAGGAGTTGAGCGCGATCGCCCAGACGAACGCGTGGCCGCCGATGGCGGCGTTGGCGGGTGGACGCCCGCTGGGGGTGGTGGCCAGCGTGGCGGGGTCGATGGGCGAGAGCAGGACCGTGAGCGCGGCCGCGACCGTCGCGACGCCCAGCGCACCGACCATCGCGTCGCGGGCGCGCGGCCGCAGATGGAGCCAGGCCGAGCCGGCACCGAGGTAGGCGACCGTGAGCAGCCCGCCGGCCAGGTAGTAGAGCCTGAACAGGCTCGGCGTCCAGCCGGAGCGCTGCGCCAGGGCCTCGCTGGCCGCCGCGACCCCGAACAGCGCGAATCCGGCTGCCCAGAGCAGCTTCTGGCCGGCCGGGCGGCGCCGGAACGAGCGGACGAGCAGCAGGCTGAAGAGGGCCGCCGCGAGCGCCGCCACGATTGGGAGCAGGGCCTGTGCGACCACGGCCGCCGCCGTCCGCGAGCCGTCGCTTATCGGCGTGACGGGCGCGCCCGGGGCGGCCACCGACAGGTAGGCGAAGTCGCGGCCGCCGAACATGCCCTCGTGGGTGGCCGCGAAGAGGTAGCGCCCTGGCGGAGGCGGCTGCCTGGGAACGAGCGCCAACGATGTGTGCGACTGCCGCCGAACCGCCAGCGGGATCGACGTGCCGCGGTCGACGTCGAACAGCTGGTACGCGCCGGCGCGGTCGACGGCGGCCGCGCGCACGAGCAGCGCCCCGATCTGGCTGGCGTGGATCCGGAGGGCGTCCGGCGGGTAGGGGTTCTGCGGGTCGCCCCAGGCGAAGAGCTTCACGTGGCCGCGCGGGGTGTCCAGGAACTGGCCCGTGATCTCCCGGGTCAGCCGGCGCTCGTAGGAGTAGCGCACCGAGCCCCTGCCCAGCCCGGTCACCGCGGGCACCAGCGGGAGTGAGACCAGGATCAGCGCGATCGTCCCGAGGGCGAAGACGACACGACTCCGCGGGTCGCGCCGGCCGCCGCGGACGCGCGGGCGGCCGTTGCTTGCCGTGGGCGGCCCGGATCCGTTCTGACCACCATCCGGATGGCGTCCGTTCCGTCGCGCGCGTGGCGGCCTGTCCCCGACGCGGACGAGCCGCCGGAGGTGGGTGCGATAGAGCATCCCGGCGGAGAGCAGCGCGCTGACCGGGAGCCACACGAACTCGACCCGCCAGCCGAGCGCTCGCAACGGCCCCTGGCCGAAGGGGGAGAACGCGAGCGGGATCGCCGCCCACGCCAGGGCCGGGCCGACGGTGAGCAGCACGATCGCCGCGATCGGGAAGCCCGCGAACAGCCATCCGACGCCGGGAAAGCCCAGGAGCCCCATCGGGATCTCGTAGGCGGCCAGCGCGAGCGGGCTCAGGCGCCGGACGCGCCGCGGAATGCGGCCTGTGTACGAGGCCGGCCCGATCCGAAGCCGCTGCCGCGCCGTGGCCCGGTAGGCCGCGGTCATCCTCCAGGTGGCCTGGGCATAGGCCCAGAACCCCACCAGCACCGCCAGCGCCGCCGGCAGCAGCACCAGCGCCTGGAATGGCTCCGTGGCCGCGAGGGCGTGATGGAAGCTCTGGCCGGCGGCGATCGAGTTGGCCTCCACAGCCGAGAACGCGATGCCCCCGGCGTAGTAGACGAGCATGCCGGCGGGCACCGCCAGCACCGCGATCCGGGCATGGCGGGCCGGCCACACCGAGCGCGTCAGGTCGCGCAGGAGCGGAAGCGCCAGCCCGAGGAGGATGACCATCAGGCCGCCGAGCATGTTGAGCTGCGCGTGGAGGTTGACGATCACGTCGCCGGCGTCGCGGCTCCGGTCGAGCAGCTCGTGGACCGCCGGGAAGGCCTGGACGGGGCCCTGGAGCGTGCCCAGCGCCAGCGCCGCGCAGCCCGCCAGCACGAACGGGCGCGCGCGGCTCTGGGAGCGCAGGAAGCAGCGCGCGGCCGTGTACAGCGCGAACCAGAACGCGGCCATCATCGCCGTGCCGGACGCCATGATCAGGTACGGGTGCACGGCGGTCGCCTTCTCGGCCTGCTCCGGGGTCAGGCCCTGGCTGACCACCAGGTGGCCCTCGTGGAGCCCGAGGAACAGCGCCGATCCGTAGAACGCCAGCGAGCCGCCCAAGAGCAGGTAGAAGCACGTGTTGGCCGCCCGCCGCGACGGCGGCACGCCGCCGAAGCGCGGCGCCAGCTGGAACAGCGCGCCGAGGACCAGCATGGTCAGCCCGGTGACGAGGTTGATGTGGGCGTGGCTGATCGGGTCGATCCACTGGCCGGCGTGGCCCGCCCGGTAGAGCCAGTCGGCGGTGCCCGGCTGCACCTGGATCACGCCCTGGACGGTGCCCACGGTGAGCGCCGCGGCCCCGGTGAGGAGGAACTTCCACAGGTGGCCGGTGGGCTTTGGCACGCGCACGAGCCGCGCCTGGAAGATGGTGAGCGCGACGTTGGCCGCGAAGCACCAGTAGCCGACTCCCATGATCCCCGCGCCCATCCCCACGGGGACCTTGTAGGCGTTGCCCAGGTGCGCCTTGGCCGCCCGGTAGTCCCATCCGTGCTGGACCAGCCGGGCCGCCGCGATGCCGTTCTCGACCAGCGCGACGTAGAAGATCAGGAGCCCCACCGCGGTGAACCAGAACGCGCACTGCGCGAGCCCGTTGCTGGCCAGGGGCCGACGCACGATCCGGGGCAGCGCGTACCAGCAGAGCCCGGTCGCGATCAGCGTCCCGCCGCCGACGATCATCAGGTGCGTGTTGGACAGGTCGCGGACCACATGGCCGGCGTAGCCGGCCCGTGCCAGCCACTCGGCCACCCACGGAAGGTTCTTGGTCACCATGTGGAGGCTGCCGACGGCCAGGAAGAACCCGCCGGCGATGAAGTACTTGGCCAGCTTCCGGTCGTGGTCGCGCAGCTCGCGGTCGCCGTACGGCTCCCTGCGGATCGGCGGCCCGCGGCCGGGGATCAGCCGCATGATCGCGGTCAGCACCACCGCCGCGAAAGCGACGTAGGTCAGGAACTGGAGCGAGGTGAGGTGTTGTAGGTACACCGCGGCGCGCTAGCGCAGGCCGGGCTCCACGAAGTAGATCGTGAGGACCACGCCCAGGTAGATCAGGATCATCACGGCGAGGATCACCCACGCGCGAATGACCGCCGGGCGGCCGTGCCGAGCGCCGGCGGGGGCGCCGATGTCGCGGTACCCGTAGAGCGGTCTTGCCGGCCGCAGCCTCCGTCGCCGCCGCTCCGCCATCAGAACACCTTCTCCATCACGAGGCTTCGTACCAGCACGATGTCTCCTCCCACGTCGGCGATCAGTCGTTCGAAGGTGTAGCCGCGCTCGAGGAACGCCTCGAGCTGCTCGACGGTGTCCCACGTCGTGTAGCAGTGCACGCCGTACTTCTCGTCGGGGCCAGCGCGGAAGAACACGTCGAAGCGCTGGCAGCCGGGGTACTCCTGCACGTGTGCCTTGAGCGCCTGAAGCGACGCGTACAGCCCCGGCCAGTCGGCGCCGCCCACCACCACCTCGCTGCACGTCGAGTAGACGACGAACGGGGCGATCGCGGCCATCAGAACCTCTGGCCCGAGATCAGGTGGCCGATCACGAACTCCGCGCCGAACCCGACCACGATGATCGTGATGAAGACGAACATCCGGGTGGCCGGGCCAGCGGCCTCGGTGGTGAACCCTCCCCAGCTGTCGAGCGGGAAGAGTCCCCCCGGCGGGCGGGTGCTGCGGTACTGCCTGACCCAGAGCAGGAGCAGCAGCACCAGTACGACCACGAAGCCCCAGAGCCAGGCCAGCGAGGTCCAGTCCACGTGCCAGGTGGCCACTCGCCCGTGCGGCTCGAGCTGGTGCGCCTGGAGGTAGTGGTAGTACGCCTCCGCCTTCTGAGGCGAATCACCGCTTGGCATGGACATCGTCCCACTCCTCCTCGTCGAGCGCCCATGCGGGCGTGTAGTAGTCGTCCTCGTGGATGGTCAGAGGGATTCGGGCCGCCTTCTCCAGGTCGTGGAAGTGCCCCGCCTTCCAGGCCAGCAGGAAGCCCGCCAGCGCGAATGCCGCGAAGAGGAAGAAGACGTCCATCATCCAGTCGGCCATGACCCACTTGGACCGCTTGCTCTCGGGCGCGTCGTGGGCGAGCGCGACGGCCGGCGCGAACAGCACCACCGTCCACGCGAAGAGCCCGATGGCCAGCCGGCGGCGCCTCATTGCTGCCCCGGCACGGTCGGGGGAATGGCCTTCTGGGAGAGCGGCGGGAGCTTCTCCCCGCGCGTCCGCGCGTCGGCCCAGGCGCGGTTCAGCAGGCTGTCGTAGATCGCGCGGATCCCGGCCGCGGCGTGCTGCAGGTCGAGCGTGGTGCCCAGCCCCTTGACCACGAGCTTGTCAGCCGGGCTGAGGCCGGCGAACACCCGCATCGCCTCCTGCACGAACGGATCCCTGGCCTGCTGCTTGGTGAACGACGCGTTGTCCGCCAGCTTCTGGTGAGTCTTTACCCACGCCAGCAGCTCCTTCGACGGATACCACGCGATGTAGTCCTTGGGCTCCGGGATGACGTTCTTGCGCAGGGTGCCGTTCGGGATCGTCTTGACGAACAGCACGACGCGCCAGATGTCGTCGACCGACAGGCGCTCGCCGAAGTTCTCCATGGCCGTCCCGGTCCAGCCTCGGAGGATCCTGTAGTAGAAGTCCCCGGGCCCCGTGTCACCACCGCAGCACGCGTCGTCCTTGCTGGTGAAGTCGGCCGGCGGCGGGGACAGGAACTTGGCGGCGGGCCCCTTGCCGTCGCCCTTCTCGCCGTGGCAGCCGACGCAGCGCTGGAGGAAGACCTCCTTGCCGCGCAGCAGGTTC
>JAXDIC010000368.1:0-2560 GCA_034664185.1 Thermoleophilaceae bacterium | reverse complement strand
CGCAACCTCATGCCCCGTACACGTGCATGAGGTTGCACGCCGCCCGGGGTCACCCGGCCAGGAGCCGGTCGAGCTGGCCCCGCAGGCCCGCAGCCGTGCGGTCGTAGTCGTACTCCTGCAGCCGGCTCCGGCCGCGCGCCGCCAGCTCGGCGCGGAGCTCCGGGTCGCCGATCACGATCCGCAACAGCTCGGCGAGCACCCCCGGACCGTCCCCCTCTTCGACCAGCGCACCCGCGTCGCCCACGACCTCCGCAACCGCGCCGGCGTCGCGAGCGATCACCGGCACGCCGAAGTGCAGCGCCTCCAACAGCGGAATGCAGAATCCCTCGTGGTCAGACAGGCACAGGAAGGCATCCGCGGAGCGGTAGCGCTCCCAGAGCCGATCGGCACTCAGCCCGCTCTCGAACGCAACGGCGCCCGGTGCCAGCAACGCCGCCAGATCGCACAGCACCGTCCCGTACTCCGGCGACAGTGGCGTCCCCACGAGCACCAGACGCGCCTGGGGCGCGTACACCCGGCGGAAGCGCGCGAACGCCCTGATCACCAGGTCCTGGCGTTTGTGCGGGACCAGGCGTCCCACGAACATCACCGTGGCGGCTCCGTCAGGTGCGGTGCGAAGCGGCGGCGCCGCGGGCATCGACCCGCGATCGAACAAAATCGGGATGACACCCGCCTCGCGGCCGGCCAGCCGGCTCAGCTCGCGCGCGTTGAACTCCGAAACGCCGGCAAGCAGCTCCACGCCTCGCGCCAGCTCGGCCAGCTGCGTCCCGGCGAGCTCACAGCGCACCGCCTCGGCCGGATCGATGGCCCAGAAGTACCGCGACGGCGTGATGTTGTGGAACACCAGCAGCGTCCGCCGGCGGTCCGCCAGCGCGCGCTCGAGGCCGCGGGCGTAGCCCGAGTAGTGCAGCACCAGCGGGACGTCGGGCGCCGCGGCCAGCTCTCGGAGGTGCCGGATCGCCCCGCGGGCCATCCCGGCGGCCTGCACCGGGGCGTAGTCCTCGCCGCTGAACCCCCACCGGCGAAACAGCGCTCGGTAGGCGAGCGCCTGATTGGTGACGGCGTCCACCGGGCCGGCGGCGCACAGGACCTGGTCGACTCTCATCCGGGAGGCGGCGCGTCGCCATCCCGGCGATCCGCGGCCTGCTCGAGCTCCGCCACCCGCTCCTCGAGCCGCAGCACGTGCGCGGCGACGTGGGCGTTGAACCGGCTCTGCTGGGCGCTCATCTCGCCGAGGTACTGGCTCAGCAGCCGCACCAGCAGCAGCTTCACGGCGGTGATCGGCCGGCCGAGCCGGCGTGTCGAGACCACCTGGGCCTCCTCGGGCTCGATGATCGCCCACTCGGCCAGGCGCCGGGCCGTCATCGCCACGGGCACCGCAGCCGCGGGGTCGTCCGGCGTCGCCTCGTCCCCCGCGGCGGCGGCCGCCCGCCGGGCCGCGGCCAGCGCCTCGAGCGGATCCTTCATCGCGCCGCCTCCGCGGGCGCCAGCGCCTCCCAGCTGCCACCGAGGTCCACGACGCCGTGCGCGCTTGACTCCGACACGACGGAGAAGCGGACCGTCCGGTCCAGCGAGAGCTCCTCACCGCCGGCGCTCGCGCCGAGTGCCACGTCGTAGTCGCCGCCGAGCAGCGCCAGAGCGGGGACGTCGAACGCCAGCGTCGCCGTGCCGTCCCGCAGCGTCACGTCGGTGACCGAGCGAAACAGGCGCGCCCCGTCCCCCGAGCGCAGCTCCAGCGCGAGCCGCACCCGATCCTCGGACACCCGCGAGCCCGCGCGCGCTGCCAGGCCCGCCGCGATTCGCATCGGATCGCCGCCGCGGAACACCGACACCGCCCGGCCTGCGCCGTCGCGCAGCGAGACGTCTCGCACCTCGACCGCGCGCTCGTGGTGGGGCCTGACCGACATCCCGACCTCGTGCTCGCCACCGAGCAGACGGTGGTAGAAGAGCAGGCCCTCGGCGGTCGGCCCGTCGAACAGCACCCGGCCCGCCTCGAGCACGACCACCCGCTCGCACACCCGCTCGATCGAGCCGGCGTCGTGGGACACCAGGACCACGGTCGTCCCCGCGGCGATCTGCTCGGAGATCCGCCGCAGGCACTTGCGCTGGAAGCCCTCGTCGCCCACCGCCAGCACCTCGTCGATCAGCAGCACGTCGGCGTCCAGGTGGGCGGCGATCGAGAACCCCAGGCGCAGGAACATCCCCTGCGAGTAGGTCTTGACCGGCACGTCGATGAAGCTGCCGAGCTCCGAGAAGGCGATGATCTCCTCAAGCCGCGCCTCGATCTGCCGGCGACCGAACCCGAACAGCGCGCCTTGCAGGTAGGCGTTCTCCCGTCCAGAGAAGTCGCGGCTGAAGCCCGCCGCCAGCTCGAGCAGCGACACGATCCTCCCTCCGCACCGGGCCTCGCCCGACTGCAGTGGCACGATCCCGGCCAGCACCCGCAGGGTCGAGGTCTTGCCCGCGCCATTGCGGCCGACCATGCCAACGGTTTCGCCGGGCTCGATGTGGAGCGTTACGTCCTGGAGCGCCGGCACCGGAGCGGGGCCATCGCTCCGCC